>WQXW01000346.1 GCA_009781575.1 Solirubrobacterales bacterium | reverse complement strand
TTTTGAATCCCCCAACGCTGCCTCAGACAGGTGTGTTCGAGACAACCGCCGGCCGCCCGCACGGCTCGAGGACGGCGCAGCTGCCCTCCGCGGTCGCCCGACCCAACCATCAGCCCGCGCCCGCGCCCGCGCCCGGGCTCGCGCCTGTCGCCGCGCCTGTCGCCCCGCGCTCATCCTCCCCGATCGCCGCCGCCGCCACCCCCAGCAGCGGGTCCTGACCGGCGCCGGCGCCGCGGTCGGGGTGAGCCAGCGCGATGCCCTCGGCCAGGCGGGGCCGATCGGCGAGCGCGCGCCGTTCGCTCAGCGGCTGCAACAGGCCCCGCAGCGTGAGGAGCGGGCCCACCCAGCGGGGCGCCCACACGCGCGCCGCGCGCCGCTGGATTCCCCGCTCGATCGCATCCACCGCGAGCGCCAGCGGGGCCGGCCTGTGGGTCCACTCCGGCGCGCCGCCCCGCATGAGCGCCGCGGAGGGCTGCGCGAAGCTGGCACGCACCAGGTCGGTGTCGATGAAGCCGAAGTACGCGCACCCCACGCGCGCGCCGCTCGGCGCGGTCTCGACACGCAGCACGTTGGTGAGCGCCTCCACACCCGCCTTGCTCGTCGCGTAGGCGCCCATCAGGGGGGCGTGCACCAGCGCCGCCAGCGAGGCGATGTTCAGCAGGTAGCCCCTGCGGGCCGCGATGTGCTCGATCACCGCGCGATCGGTGCGCCACACGCCCAGCAGGTTGACCGCCAGCGTGCGCTCCACCTGCTCGCGTGGCGCGCTCGCCAGCCCTCCCACGAACGCGACCCCCGCGTTGGCGATCGCCACGTCGATCGCCCCAAAGCGCTCCAGCGTGCCCTGCACCGCGCGCTCCACGCTGTCGGTGTCGGTCACGTCGGCCTCGAACCACGCCGCCCGCTCGCCCAAGCGCGCCGCGCCCGCCTCCAGGCGCTCCGGCTCCAGGCCCACCAGCGCCACGTTGGCGCCCCGCGCGTGGAGCCGCTCCGCCACCGCCGCGCCAATCCCGCGCGCCGCGCCGGTGATCAGCACCGTGCGCCCCGCCACCTCGAAGCGCTCCCTCACGGCGCCTCCGCCGGCACGAGCGCGCCTCGCGGGGCGCCCGCGCCGCCCGCGCCGCCGCCCGCCGCGGGCGCCGCCGCCGGGGCTGGGGCCGGGGCCCGGCGGGGCGCCAGGTGGAACTCCTGGGGGCGGAAATGGCGCGTGCGCCTGCGGAACGGCCAGGTGAAGCCCGGCCAGATCGAGCTGTTGCGGCCGGTGCGGTCCAGGTACCAGCTCTGGCAGCCTCCCGTGTTCCACACCGTGTTGCGCAGCCGCCGCTGGAGGATGGCGTTGTAGCGCGCCTGCACCTCCTCGCGCACATCCCAGACGCCCAGGCCGTGGCGGTCGAGGTGGCGCAGGCCGTCGATCAGCGTGTTGAGCTGCGACTCGATCATGAACACGATCGAGTTGTGGCCGAGGCCGGTGTTGGGCCCCACCATCATGAAGAGGTTGGGGAAGCCCGCCACGTAGGAGCCCAGGTATGCCTGGGGGCTGCCCCGCCAGCGATCCTCCAGCGAACGTCCCTGCGCGTCGCGCACCCAGGTGGCGTCCGCCTTGTCGGTCACGTGAAAGCCGGTGCCCAGGACGATCGTGTCCAGCTCGCGCTCCTCGCCGCCCTCGGTGCGGATCCCGCGCGCGGTGATCTCGGCGATCGGGTCCGTCACCAGCTCGACGTTGGGCGCCTGGAGCGCCGCGTAGTAGGTGTCGGAGATCAGCACACGCTTGCACCCCATGCGGTAGCGCGGCTCCAGGCGCGCGCGCAGCGCCGGGTCCGCGACCTCGCGCTCCAGGTGCCGCCGCGCCATGCGCTCGCCCGGCGAGCCCTCGCGGGGGTGCATGAAGCTCAGCACGAACAGCTCCCGCGCCCAGTAGATCGCCGCGCGCATCAACCTCTGCGCGGGCGGCGCCGCGCGGTAGATCCGCCGCTCCAGCGGGGAGATCGCGCGGTCGCGGCTGCCCACCACCCACGGCGCGGTGCGCTGGAACACCGCCAACGACCCCACGCGGGGCTGGATCGCCGGCACCAGCTGGATCGACGACGCGCCCGTGCCGATCACTCCCACGCGCTCGCCGTCCAGCGGGTGCTCGTGATCCCAGCGCGCCGAATGGAAGACCCGGCCCTCGAACCGCTCCACACCCGGGATGTCGGGCAGCTTGGGGTCCGCCAGCGGTCCCGCCGCCGCCACCAGGAACTCGCTCGTGAACCGCCCGTCCGTCGTCTCGATCCGCCACAGCTGCGCCGCCTCATCCCAGCGCGCGCCGGTGACCTCGTGGCCGTACCGGATCCGCTCCTCCACGCGGTGGCCGCGCGCGGTCACGCGCAGGTACTGCCAGATCTCCCCCCCGCCCGAGAAGGTGCGGCTCCAATCGGGGTTGGGCGCGAACGAGAACGAGTACAGATGCGACGGCACGTCGCACGCGCATCCCGGGTAGGTGTTGTCGCGCCACGTGCCCCCCAGATCGTCGGCGCGCTCGAGGATCACGAAGTCCTCCACACCGTCCCGCTTCAGCCGGATCGCCGCGCCCAGGCCCGAGAAGCCCGCGCCCACGATCACGACGCGGTGGTGCGTTTCGGTGGCGGTGTCGTCCATGGGCCCACTCGATTCTGCCCGATCGCGCCGCGGGGCGGCGCGCCCACCCGCGCGTCAGCGGTGTCTGGCCAGCCGCCCGCCGTGCGCGCGGTGGTTGGCTTTGCCTTTGCTCCGGCGGCTGCCCACGCCGTGGGTCGCGCCGGGGCCGTCTTCCTGGAGGCGGCCGCAGTGCACCACGGTGTTGGCGGTGGTCGATTGTTCGTTGGAGAAGGTGAACTTGGCCCCGAAGGGGAAGCCCGCGGCCGGACAGGTCCTGGGCAGGAGGATGCCGCGCGGCTTGTA
>WQXW01000345.1 GCA_009781575.1 Solirubrobacterales bacterium | reverse complement strand
GCGTTTTTTCAAGACTTGCGTTTTTTCAAGACCTGGATTTTTCAAGACTTGCGTTTTTTCAAGACTTGGGTTTCGCGATCGCAATATCCAGATTGCCGAAACGGTCGACCTCCAGGGCATCGCCGGGTGACAGCAGCGTCGGCGCCGAATATCCCTCCACCACCGCCGAGCGCGCCGCCCGCACCGAGGCGCCCGCCGGCGCCGACGCCGACGCCGGCGCCGGCGCCAAGGCGCCCCCCGGCGCCCGCGCCGAGCCGTGCGGCGATGCCGGCGAGCGGGTTGGTGGCGCGCGCGAGTGGCAGCACGATCGCTTCACCCGCGCGCAGGCCGCTGAGCACGATCGTGGAGCTCGCGCCCGCCAGGCCGGTTACCACGGGCACGCGCACGTCGCGGCCATCGCGCACAACCGTGACCGTGCCCCCCGATATCGCGCTGCTGGGCACGGTGACACCTTCTTCCTGTTGGACCACCACTTCGGCCGACGCGCTCATGCCCGGCCGCAGCCCGGGCGCGAGCTGGTCGAGCTGGAAGGTGACGTCGTAGCTGACCACACCGCTGTTGCTGGTGGGCAGCGTGGCGACGCTCTCCACATGCGCCGCGAGCTTGGCGCCTTCGAGCGCTTCCACGGTGACCGTGGCCGTCTGGTTGTCGTGCACGCGCACGATTTCCGACTCGCTGAGCGGCGCCACCACCTGCATCTGTTCCAGATCGGCCAGCACCGCGAAGCCCGAGCCCGAGCCCGAGCCCGAGCCGGCGCCGCCGGTCGAGCTGCCCGAGCGCCCCGCGGAGCCTTCGCCGCTCCCCGCTCCCGATCCGCCGCGCCCCGCGCCGGACGAGCCGCCCGCGCCGGCGCCGGCGCCGGAGCCGCCCGCGCCGGAGGAGCCCGCGGCGCTCTGGTCCCGGGTGGTGCCGTTGCCGGCGACCGTTTCGCCGACCTCGCCACCCAGTGAGACGATCGTGCCGGCCGTGGGGGCGTACAGACGTGTGCCGGCCAGCGCGTCTTCGGCGCTCTGCACCGCGAGCCGATCGCTTTTCACCGCCGCGTTGCCGGAGGCGATCGTCGCTTCGCGTGTGGCGGCGCTCTCGGCGGGTTCGTTGGAGGCGGCCCCACCGCCGCGCGCTTCTCGTGCGGTGGTGGGCGCGTTGCCCCGTGCTGCCGCGCCGGCGCGGCCGGAGCCCCGGTTGGCCGAGCCCCGGTTGGCCGAGCCCCGCCCGGCCGAGCCCTGGGGGGCGGTGCTCCGGCTTGTGCTTTCCCGATCCTGGGCCAGCGTGGCTTCGGCGGCGCGCAGCGTCGCGCGCGCCTGTTCGAGTGTGACTTCGGCGCTGCGGGGGTCCAGTTCGGCGAGCAGCTGTCCCGATACGACGTGCTGGCCTTGGGAGACGAAGATCTGGCGCACCGCGCCGGCGGCCTTGAAGCCGAGGTCCAGCTCGGTGGCGGGTTCGATCGTGCCGGAGCCCGACACCGTCGACTGCACGACCCCATGCTGCGCGGTCACCACCCGACTCTGGGCGCCGGCCGGCTGGGAGGACGGCCCGACCAGGAGGATCGCGACCACCAGCAGCGCGAGCGCGCCCACGGCCAGCGTGAGGTTGAGCCAGCGCGGGGTGATGCGATGGGTGGTGCCCACGGGCGATGATGATGCAAGCGCCGGTGAAGGAACTCATAAGAATCGGCGCGGCGGAGTCCGGCGCGGCCTCGCCGGCCTCTCCGGGCTCTCCGGCCTCGCCGAGCTCGCCGAGCTCGCCGAGTTGGCCGAGTTGGCCGAGTTGGCCGAGTTGGCCGAACTCGCTGAGCTCGCCGAACACACCTGTCTGAGGCGGCGTTGGGGGATTCAAAAAGAGGATTCGTTCCGCGCGGAACCAATCCAAAAAACAAAAAACGCAACGCCCGCTGAGGGAGGCTTACGAGACTCTTCGTATTCGCTGGCACCGTAGGCTGGGATGAGGATCGAGGGCTTGATGATGGGCAGTATCGGCACGCTCACCTCCACCGCCGCGCCGTCTCCCGGGCACCCGGGCGCCGCGCCGCGCATCCTGGTGGTCGACGATGAGCCCGCGGTGCGCCAGTCGCTGGAGCGCGCGCTGGCGCTGGAGCGCTACGCGGTGACGCTCGCCGCCGACGGCGCGCAGGCGCTCGGGCTGCTGGGCGCGCGCCAGTACGACGCGATCGTGCTCGATGTGCTGATGCCCCGGATGGGCGGTCTCGAGCTGTGCCGGCGGCTGCGCGAGGCGGGCGATCGCACGCCGGTGCTGATGCTGACCGCGCGCGACGGGATCGACGACCGCGTGGCGGGACTGGACGCGGGCGCCGACGACTACCTGGTCAAGCCGTTTGCGCTGCGCGAGCTGATGGCGCGCGTGCGCGCGCTGTTGCGGCGTGCCGGCGGCGACGGCGGCGACGGCGACGGCGGCGACGGCGGGGACGGCGGCGAGGAGCCGCTGCGCTTCGGCGATCTGGTGCTCGACTCGACCGGGTTTCAGGTGTGGCGGGGCGCGCGCGAGCTGGCGCTCACGCGCACCGAGTACCGGCTGCTGGAGCTGTTCATGCGCCATCCCCGGCAGGTGCTCACCCGGGCGGCGCTGTTCGAGCACGTGTGGGGCTACGACTTCGGGCCGGGCTCCAACGCGCTGGGCGTGTACATCGGCTATCTGCGGCGCAAGACCGAGGAGGGCGGCGAGGGGCGCGTGGTGCACACCGTGCGGGGCGTGGGCTACGTGCTGCGCGAGCGATGACCTTCCGCCACCGCATCACGCTGGCGGCCACCGCGGCGGTGGCGATCGCGGTCCTGGTGGCCTCGGCGCTCACCTACGTGCTGGTCTCCAATCAGCTCCACGGGCAGATCGACGGCTCGCTGCGCGACACCGCCACCGCGGTGCAACGGGGCGTGGCCGCGCTGCGCCTGCGCAATCACAGGAGGGTGGCGC
>WQXW01000344.1 GCA_009781575.1 Solirubrobacterales bacterium | reverse complement strand
GGCCAGCTGATGTCGCGCGCCACCGTGGACATGCAGGCGGTGCGCTTCTTCCTGGGCTACGGCCTGGTGTTCATCCTCCAGTCGGCCCTCTCGATCCTGTTGGCGGGCGCGGCGATGCTGGTGATCAACCCCTCGCTGGGGCTGATCTCGCTGGCGCCGGTGCCGCTGGTGGTGTTGATCGCCAACCGCTACGGCCGGCGCGCGCGCCCGGCGGTGCAGGAGGTGCAACAGCGCATCGCCGAGCTGACCGCGGACGCCGAGGAGAACATCTCCGGCGTGCGCGTGGTGAAGGCGTTCGCGCGCGAGTCACACCAGCTGGAGCGCTTCCGCGGGAGCGTGGCGCGTGTGTTCGACCAATCGATGGTGGCCACGCGCCTGGAGGCGCGCTACAACCCGATGATCGCATTCCTGCCCCAGCTCGGGCTCGCGGCGGTGCTGCTGGTGGGCGGGCAGGCGGTGATTCACTCACACCTCACACTGGGGCAGTTCACCGCGTTCTTCTTCTACCTGAACATGCTGATCTCGCCGATGCGCTCGCTGGGCGTGACACTCGGCCTGGCCCAGCGCGCGACCGCGTCCGGCGCGCGCATCTTCCAGGTGTTGGACCGCGCGCCGCACCTCACCGAGCTCCCCGACGCGCGCCCGCTGGGCGAGGGCTCCGGCCACGTGCAGCTGCACGGCGTGGAGCTGCGCTACGACGACTCGCCGGATGAGCTCGCGGGGGCCCCCGCAGTGGAGCTCGCCGCGGGCGCCGCCGACGGGCTCCCACCGGGCGGCGCCGATGGGTGCGCACCGGACTCTGCCGACCGGGCGCGCCGCCCCGCGAGGCCGGTGCTGAGCGACATCGAGCTCGACGTGCCGGCCGGGCGCACGGTCGCGCTGGTGGGCCCGACCGGGTCGGGCAAGAGCAGCCTCGTGGCGCTGCTGTCGCGCCTGTACGACCCCTCCGCGGGCCGGGTGCTTCTGGACGGGCGGGACGTGCGCACCGTAACGCTCGCCTCGCTGCGGGGAGCGGTGGCGGTGGTGAGCGACGACCCCTTCCTCTTCTCGGCGAGCGTGGCGGAGAACATCGCCTACGCGCGGCCGGAGGCGACGCAGCCGGAGATCGAGCGGGCGGCGCGGCGCGCGCAGGCGCACGAGTTCATCACGCGCCTGCCGGAGGGCTACGGGACGCAGGTGGGCGAGCGCGGGCTCACGCTGTCGGGGGGCCAGCGCCAGCGCCTGGCGATCGCGCGCGCGTTGCTGGCGGATCCGCGCGTGCTGATCCTCGACGACGCGACCTCCTCGGTCGACGCGTCCACCGAGCGGCTGATCAGAGCGGCGCTGGCGGAGGCGATGCGCGGACGCACGACCTTCGTGATCGCCCACCGCCTCTCGACGATCGCGCTGGCCGACCAGATCGTGGTGCTCGAGCACGGCCGGGTCGTGGCGGCGGGCGATCACGATGAGCTGTACGAGCGCTCACCGATCTACCGCGAGATAGTGGATGAGAGCGCGCCGGCCCCGCTGCTGGCATTCCCATCGCACGGCGAGGGTGAGGGTGAGGGTGAGGAGGAGGAGTGGCGCGAGCGGAGGGCAAGCGAGCGGAGAGCGAGCCGGTTGTGAGCCGGGGCGCCAACATCAGGGCGCTGCTGGGGCTGGTGCGCCCGTATCGCGTGCGCGTGGCGGCGATGCTGGTGGCGCTGCTGGTGGGCACCGGGGCCACGCTCACGCCGCCGCTGCTCGCCAAGGTGGCGATCGATCAGGGCATCGGCCACAGGGACACGACCACGCTGGTGCTCACCGTGGTCGCGTTCCTCGCGTCGGCGGTGCTGGCGTGGGTGATGACCTACGCGCAGACCTACCTGGTCGGATGGGTGGGCCAGCGGGCGCTGGCGGATCTGCGGTTGCGCATCTTCACTCACCTGCAGTCGCTGCCGGTGGACTTCTACGAGAGTCGCCCGGCGGGCGTGTTGATCTCGCGCATGACCAACGACGTGGAGGCGCTGGACAGCCTCGTGACCGACTCGGTGGTGACACTGTTCCAGTCGGGACTCACGCTGCTGGGCACGATCGTGATCCTGGTGGTGCTGGACGTGCGGTTGGCGCTGATCACGTTCACCATCTTCCCGCTGCTGGCGGCCGGCTCGCTGTGGTTCCGGATCGCGTCCACCGGCGCGTTCAGGCGCACGCGCGAGACGATCGGCTCGATCACCGCGTACCTGCAGGAGACGCTGTCGGGCATCCGGGTGGTGCGCACCTTCGGCCAGGAGCGCCGCCACGAGGCGCAGTTCGCGGAGCTCAACGAGGAGAACCGCGCGGCCAACTGGACCACGGTGAAGCTCAACGCCAGCTACTTCCCCACCGTGGAAATGCTGTCGGGGATCGCGGTGGCGGGCATCGTGCTGTACGGCGGCTACCAGGCGATCGACGGCCACATCACGGCGGGCACGGTGGTGGCCTTCGTGGCGGCGCTGTCCAACCTGTTCGACCCGATCCAGCAGCTCTCCCAGCTCTACACCACATACCAGTCGGGCATGGCGGCGCTGGAGAAGATCTTCCAACTGCTGGGCGTGCGCGCGGAGCTGCGCGATCGCGAGGGCGCGCGCGAGCTGCCCCCCATCCGCGGCGAGGTGGACTTCGAGGATGTCTCCTTCGCGTACGGCCGCCGCGGGAGTGGTGGCGCGCGGCGGTCCGACCGTGCGCGGCAGCCGGACGGAGCGCGACGGCGGGCTGACGACGCGCGCCAGCCTGACGGAGCGCAGCGCGCCGACGGTGCGCGGCAGCCGGACGGAGCGCGACGGCGCGCTGACGACGCGCGCCAGCCTGACGGAGCGCAGCGCGCCGACGATGCGCGCCAGCCCGCCGAGGCGCCGCGGCCTGCCGAAGCGCGCCAGCCCGGCGAGCTCGCGCTCGAGCATGTCACGCTGCACATCCCACCCGGCCAGACGGTTG
>WQXW01000343.1 GCA_009781575.1 Solirubrobacterales bacterium | reverse complement strand
GGGGGGGGCCCGCCGGAGGGGGGGGGGCGCGGGGGGGGGGGGGGAGGGGGGCTGGGGCGGGCGGAGCGGGACCGGGGCGGGGAGGGGGTGGGGGCGGTGGCGATGGAGCGGGCGCCGCGGGTGGTGCGCTGTTACGCGTGTGGGGGGTAGCGGAACGGCCGCTCGGGGGCGATCTCGCGCAGGCGGGGCGCGGCGGCGTCGCGGGCGGAGACGCTGGGCTCGAGCTCGGTGGGCCACTCGATCGCGACGTCGGGATCGTTCCAGGCGATGGCGCGTTCGAGCTGGGGGTCGTAGTAGGCGGTCTGCTTGTACATCACGTCGGCGACGTCGGAGAGCGCGCAGAAGCCGTGGGCGAAGCCGACGGGCACGTAGAGCTGGCGCATGACGAGGTCGTCGAGCTCGAAGCCCTCCCACTGGGCGTAGGTGGGCGAGCCGTGGCGCAGGTCGACGACAACGTCGAGGATGCGCCCGCGGGCACAGCGCACCAGCTTGGCGAGGCCGGGGCCGACCTGGAAGTGCATGCCGCGCACGACGCCGCGGGCGGAGCGGGAGTGGTTGTCCTGGACGAACTCCTCGTGGGCGGGGATGCCGGCGAGCTCGTGCCAGGCCCGGCGGTAGGTCTCGGCGAAGAAGCCGCGGGAGTCGGCGAAGAGCAGCGGCTCGATGAGGATGGGGCCGGCGAGGCGCCCGGAGAGGGTCTTCATGCGTGGGCCAAGCTATCCGAACGGCGCGCACGGCGCGAAGCGCCCGAACGGCGGGGCGGAGGGCGTGGGGGCGCGGATACCCTTCGTTGGGTGATCATGCAAGGAGCGGTGCCGCCGCCGGTCGTGGTGGACCGGGTGAACAAGCGTTTCGAGATCCCGCGCGAGCAGGTCAACACGCTGAAGGAGCGGGTGTTGCACCCGTGGCGGCGGGGCACTAAGGACACCTTGCAGGCGCTGCGCGAGGTGTCGTTCGGGGTGGCGCCGGGCGAGTTCTTCGGGATCGTGGGGCGCAACGGCTCGGGCAAGTCGACGCTGCTGAAGTGTTTGGCGGGCATCTACGGGGTGGACAGCGGGAGCATCTACGTGAACGGGCGGGTGTCGACGTTCATCGAGCTGGGTGTGGGCTTCAACCCGGACCTGCCGGCGCGGGACAACGTGCTGTTGAACGCGACCATGCTGGGCCTGAGCCCGCGCGAGGCGGCGAGGCGCTTTGACAGCGTGATCGAGTTTGCGGAGCTGCAGGAGTTCGTGGACCTCAAGGTCAAGAACTACTCCTCCGGCATGCTGGTGAGACTGGCGTTCTCGGTGATGATCCACGTGGACGCGGAGATCCTGCTGATCGACGAGGTGCTGGCGGTGGGCGACGCGGCGTTCCAGCAGAAGTGTTACGAGGAGTTCGAGAGGATCCGCCGCAGCGAGGCGACAGTGCTGCTGGTGACCCACGACATGGGCGCGGTGCAACGCTTCTGCGACCGCGCGATGCTGCTGGAGCACGGCCGCACGGTGGTGCTGGGCGATCCGGAGGCGGTGGGCAACCGCTATCTGGAACTGAACTTCTCAGAGCAGGAGCGCCAGGTCGAGGAGGCGGCGGCGGCGCAGGCGGAGGGCACAACCACGGTGGGCGCGATGGCGGAGGGCGAGGGCGCGGCGGCGCGGACAACTCAGGCAGAGGGCGCGGTCGTGGCGGCGGCGCAGGGGGCGCACAGGGAGGGCGCGGTGGCGCGGACGGAGGGCGAGCGCCCGGCCGCACAGACAGTTGGCGCGGGGATGGGCGAGGGGGCGGAGCGCGCGCAGCGCGACGGCGCGGCGGAGATCGTGGAGGCGTGGTGGGAGGACGAGCACGGTGAGCGGACAGAGCTGTTGATGAGCGGCCGCCGGTGCGCGATCGCGGCGGTGGTGCGGTTCGACGAGGAGGTGGAGGATCCGCTGTTCGGGGTGACCATCCAGAACAGCCACCGGGACCATCTGCTGTCGGCGTCGAACCTGTGGAGCGAGCCGCGGTGTGGCACCTTTGGCGCGGGCGAGTGGGTGACGTTCAGGATCCGGTTCGAGAACGTGTTGGCGCCGGACCGCTACCACGTGACGCCGGCGGTGGCGCGCCACGGGGGCGCGTGGATAGACAGGCGCGAGCGCATGATCTCGGCGGTGGTGAGCGGCGCGCGGCGCGGGGAGGGGCTGATCCAACTGCCGTATGAGCTGGTGATCGAGCGCTCGGGCGGGCGGGCGCAGGCGCAGGCGCGGGCGCGGGCCCAGGCGGAGGCGCCGGAGCTGGCGCGATGAGCGCGCGGGCGAGGGCAGGGGTGGCGCGTTGAGCGCATCGGTGGAGACACCAGCCCCGGCGGCAGGGGAGCTCGACCCATCGCCGAGCACGGCGGGGCTGGGGCGGGCGATCAAGGGCCCGTCGGCGCTGGGCTCGGACCCGAGGCGTCTGTGGCACCTGACGTGGACGCTGGCGCGCACGGAGTTCAAGCTGGCGTTCTTCGGCTCGGTGCTGGGTTACGTGTGGCAGCTGATGCGCCCGTTGCTGCTGTTCGGGGTGATCTACCTGGTGTTCACGCAGGCGAAAATCGGCAACTCGTCGCTGCCGTTCTATCCGGCGTCGCTGTTGCTGGGCATCGTGCTGTTCAGCTTCCTCAGCGAATCGAGTGGCGGCGCGGTGACCAGCCTGGTGCAGCGCGAGAACCTGGTGCGCAAGATCGAGTTCCCGCGCCTGGCGGTGCCGCTGTCGACGGTGTTGACGGCGGCGCTGAACCTGACGCTGAACTTCATCCCGGTGCTGGTGTTCCTGCTGGCGGCGGGCGGCACGCCGCGCGTGAGCTGGCTGGCGATGCCGGTGCTGGTGGTGCTGCTGGCGTTGTTCACCACAGGTCTGAGCATGATCGTGTCGGTGGGGTACGTGCGCTACCGCGATGTGAAGCCGATCTGGGACGTGGTGATGCAGATGAACTTCTACGCGGCGGG
>WQXW01000342.1 GCA_009781575.1 Solirubrobacterales bacterium | reverse complement strand
GGGCGAGCACTACAACCCCGGGCCGCCCACCACCCCGCGCCAGGCCGCCACCGTGATCCTGCTGAGCGGCGGCGACACCGCGCTGGAGGTGCTGCTGGTGCGGCGCAACCCCCAGGCGCGGTTCATGGGCGGCGTGTGGGTCTTTCCCGGCGGCTCGCTGGACGGGCAGCGCGAGACGGGCCGCGACGCGCATCGCGTGGCGGCGGCGCGCGAGCTGCGCGAGGAGGCCGCGATCACGCTGGGCGATCACCGCGAGCTGGTGGAGTTCTCACGCTGGATCACCCCCGAGCAGGTCAGCGTGCGGTTCGACACGCGCTTCTTCCTGGCGCCACTGCCCGCGGGCCAGCGGCCGTCGGTCGACGGCCAGGAGTGCGTCGAGCTCGGCTGGTTCACCCCGCGGGGCGCGCTCGACGCGCACGGGCGCGGCGAGATCGAGCTCGTGTTCCCCACGATCAAGCACCTGGAGCAGCTGAGCGGGTTCCCCAGCGCGACTGCCGTGCTCGAGCGCGCCCGCGCCCGCGAGCGCGAGGTGCGCCCGGTGCAGCCGCGCGTGGTGGTGGTGGACGGCGGCGCCGGCGGCGAGGTCCGCGTGCTGCTGCCGGGCGAGCCCGGTTACGACGCGGGCCCGTGATCGACCCGGTGCGCATTTTGCGGTGATCCGGCGTGGCGTCGAACACGCCTGTCTGAGGCGCCGTTGGGGGATTCAAAAAGAGGATTCCTTCCGCACGGAACGAATCCGCAAAACAAAAAACGCAACGGACGCTGCTCGGAAGCCCGACCGCCACGCCGACGCCCCGACCGGGGGCTCAGCCCTGCATCTGCGCTTCGATCACGTGGCTCACGGCGTTGATCAGCGCCAGATGGGTGAAGGCCTGGGGAAAGTTGCCCAGATGGCGGCCGGAGGAGCTGTCGAGCTCCTCGCCGTACAGCTGGAGGGGAGAGCCGTAGCCCAGCAGCCGCTCGCAGAGCTGCTCCGCCTCCACCGCGTCGCCCATTTCCGCCAGCGCGGTGACCAGCCAGAAGGAGCAGATCAGGAAGGTGCCCTCCTCGCCCTGCTGGCCGTCGTCGGTTTCCTCGGTGCGGTAGCGCAGCACCAGGCCGTTGCGCGTGAGCTGCTCGCAGATCGCGGTGACCGTCGCGCGCACGCGCTCGTCCTGGGGCGGGAGGAAGCGCACGATCGATACCAGGAGCGAGGACGCGTCGAGCGCGTCGGTGTCGTAGTGCTGGCGGAACACGCCCTGCTCGGTGACGCCGCGCTCGAGGATCTCGGCGCGTATCTCATCGGCGGTCGCCTGCCAGCCGCCGGCGCGTTCGCCCTCGCTGCGCCGTTCGGCCAGGCGCGCGCCGCGATCCATGGCCACCCAGCACATGAGCTTCGAGGACACGTAGTGGCGCGGCTCGCCGCGCGCCTCCCAGATCCCCTGGTCGGGCTTTTTCCACGCTTCCTCGGCGCAGCGGACCTGATCGCACAGCACCGGCCAGAGCCGGTCGGGCATGTGGTCGCGCCGCTTGGTGTGCAGGTACACCGAGTCGAGCACCGCTCCGAACACATCGTTCTGGCGCTGCGCGTAGGCGGCGTTGCCGACCCGCACCGGCCGCGCGCCCTCGTAGCCGCGCAGATGATCCAGCGTGCGCTCCTCGAGGTCGCGCTCACCCTTGATGCCGTACATGATCTGCAACGCGCCGTCGCCGTTGCGGTCGAGGTCGGCGACGTATTGCACGAAGTCGTCGGCCTCCCAGTCGAGGCCGAGCGCGTGCAGCCCCCACAGCGCGAACGTGGCGTCGCGCATCCAGCAGTAGCGGTAGTCCCAGTTGCGCGAGCCCCCGGGGGTCTCGGGCAGCGAGGTGGTCGCCGCCGCCAGCAGCGCGCCGGTGGGCATGAAGGTGAGGCCCTTCAGGGTCAGCGCGGAGCGTTGCAGGTGGTAGCGCCACGGGTGGTCGGGGTAGCTGCCTTCCGCGAGCCAGCTGCGCCAGAAGTGGTTGGTCTTGTCGATGTGCGCACACGCCTGCTCGGCGGTGTGCGGGCCTCCGAGCTGCTCGGTCCAGGAGATCGCGCAGAAGCACTTCTCTCCCTCGCTCATCGTGTGCCGCGCGTGCACGCTGTTGCCCTCCACGCCCATGCGCAGATCGGAGTAGAGCCGGAAGTACTGCCCGCCCTCCGCGCCGGAGGACGCGTCGAGCGCGTGGCCGCGCCCCTCCCCGATGTCGGCCTCGGCCCACGATGCCGGCGTCCTGCCGTAGTCGAGCATCGGCTCGCACAGCATCTCGACCTGCACCTGGCCCTGGATGCATTCGATCACGCGCACCAGCAGGTGGTCGGCGTCGTAGTCGGTCGGCGCCCGCGTGTGCGAGGAGCCGCTCTCGTTTTCGTGCCACTCACCGATCGTGAGCGCGTCGCGCACCACCAGCCAGCCCTGAGGGGTCATCCACGTGGTCTCCACCACGTTGGTCCCCGGCACGTAGCGGCGCCCGGCCGGCACATAGAGCCCGTAGGGCCCCACCCGCCAGCTGCCCGCGCCACGGTCGAGCATCGCGGCGAAGATGGACGGCGAGTCGAAGTGGGGCATGCACATCCACTCGATCGATCCGTCGTAGGCGAGCAGCGCGCCGGTGTGACAGTCGGAGAGGAACGCGTAGCCGGCGATCGGCGGGAAGGAGGTCCCGCCGCCGGGCCCGCCCCTCATCGCATCCGGTGCGCCAGCCGAGTCCCCGACCCACGACGGAGCGCGCGCGCTGAGCGGCTCGGCGCCCTCGTCGCTCGGCGGTGGCGCCGCGGGCGCGGGGGCGGGGGCGGGCGGCTGGCTGCTCATGCTCGGTCCACGGTAGCGGTCCCCGAGGCGGCGCGGTGGAGAGGCGCCGCCCGCGCGACGCCGGGACGGTGCGCGTCAGAAGCTGGGACGCTGCACATCGGCGGGCAGGCGCCCCTGCTCGGCCAGCCTGTCGAGGTGGGCCG
>WQXW01000341.1 GCA_009781575.1 Solirubrobacterales bacterium | reverse complement strand
GCTCGGACGGTCGGCCGGCTCGGACGGTCGGCCGGCTCGGACGGTCGGCCGGCTCGGACGGTCGGCCGGCTCGGACGGTCGGCCGGCTCGGACGGTCGGCCGGCGGGCGGGGGTGGCGGTCGAGAGCGGCCGTTGCGTTTTTTGTTTTGAGGATTGGTTCCGCGCGGAACGAATCCTCTTTTTGAATCCCCCAACGGCGCCTCCGACAGATGTGTTCGCTGCCGCCGCCGATTCCCGCAAAATGCGCATTTCATCATTTCATCGTGCGTGTGCGGGCCCAACGACCCGCGGCCCCAACGCCGCGCTCGCTCAGAAGAGCGGCATCTCGCGGGCCAGCTCGTGCAGGGGATCGTCCAGCGCACCCGCACCCGCACCCGCACCCGTACCCACACCCGGCGCGCGTGGGGCGCCGGGGGCGGTGTCCGCCGGGGCGTCGCGGTCAGGGTCCGTGGGGCCCCGCGAGACCGAGATCTCGCCCTCCTCGACGAGCCGCTCGGAGTCGGGGCGCTCTGCCTCGGAGCCCTCGCCCGCCAGCAGCAACTGGTCGGCCAGCGTGACCAGGTCGTCGTCGAGGTGGCCGCAGATCACATCGCGCAGGAGTGCGCGCAGGTGGCCAGCGATCTCGCGCACCAGCTCGATCAACGCGGTCTGTTCGGGCGCGGTGGCGCGCACGATCTGGCGCTCCAGCGCGACCGCGGCGAGCACCCGCTCGCTTACGTGTCCGCGCATCTCGGGGGTGGCGCAGAGTGCGCACGCGCGCGCGGCGAGCAGCCCCGGCGAGGCGCGCTCGGGCTCCAGAAGCGCCTGCAGGCCGAGCAGGTGGTCGCTGAGGGCCTCGTGCTCGCTGGGGCGCTCGCAGCCCATCTCGAAGCGCCGCAACGCCCAGGCGATCGAGAGGCGACGGGGCACGCGCCGCGCGACGAGCCCGCAGAACGCGCGCAACTGCTCCTCCTGCTCGGCCGGCAACACGAGCACCCCGTGCGGCCGCCCGCCCCAGCCCAGCGCGAGCGGCACCCAGGAACCGCGGTCCACCGATACCCACGCCAGCGGGCCCATCGCGATGCGCCCGTCGCCGAAGAGGCGCAGAGCGAGGAGCAGCTCGCGCAGCGCGCGGCGACACTCGCTCACCACACCACGCGGCGCCTGGCCCTCGCCGGCGGTGTAGAGCGCGACGAGGTGGCCGGCGGGTTGGCGCCCGGGCTCATCCCAGGGCTCCTCCCACGCGCCGCCCGAGGCGGCCCCGCTTGCGGAGATCACCTGCTCGGGCGCCGTGGTGAGGGTCTCCGGCGCCGCGATCACGAGGCCGCCCGGGAGGGCCAGTTCGGGCGAGGCGATCGCCAGCCCGTGCAACGTGGCCGCGATCGTCACCTCGCCGGCGCCGGCGGCGGCGGCGTCCTCGATGCGCGCCAGCGCCGCCTCGACGCGCTCGGGCAGCAGGTGGAAATCGCTCTGTTCGCGGAACACCTCTTCGACCAGCGCGCGCAACGCGGGGGCCGCGCGACGCTGACCGTCGCCGGGCGCCGCGCGTATGTCGCGCGCCAGCAGGTGGCGATCCAGCCCGGGGAACTGGTCGAGCAGGCGCGCCGCCGGCGCGTGGCTCGGGAGGGCGGCGATCATGGCGGCGCGCTCCCGGATGAACCTGCCGGTCAACGGGCGGTAGCAGTAGAGCGCCGTCCGGTCGGCGCGCCGCCCCGTGCGCTGCGCGGCGAGCTCGAACGGCACCTCCGCGCCGCGCTCGACCTCCCGCTGCAGGCGGGCGCCGGCCTCCTCGACGAACTCGCGCAGCGAACTCTCCAGCTGGACCGATCGCATGGGTGGTGCGATTTCGCCGCAGCGCACCGCGCTCCTGCCGCGCGCAGCGGCGCTTGCAGGCGACCGCGGCGTGCGACGCCTGGGCTGGGCTGTGCTGGGCTGGGCGCCCGGCGTGGCGTGCTCAGCTCAGCGGCGCGTGCGGCGTGCGCGGCCCGGCGCCCCCGGGCGTGCGCGGCCCGCGCCACAGGGACTCAGCCGAGCGCCGCGGCGAGCGGGGCCACCGCGTCGGCCACGGCGAGCTCGCGGCACTCGCCGCCGAGCCACCGTTCGCCGTACTGGCGCATGTCGTCGATGATCGGCAACAGCGCCCTGCCCTTGGCGGTCAGCGCGTACTCCACGCGGGGAGGGACCTCGGGGAAGGTGTGGCGCTCGACGATGCGCTCCTCCTCCAGCGCGCGCAGGCGCAGCGACAGCGTCCTGGGGCTGATCCCGCTGAGCGAGCGCTCGAGCTCGCAGAAGCGCGCGCGGCCCTCCGCGAGGTCGCGCACCAGCAACAGTGTCCACTTACCGCAGACAACCTGCGCTGTTCGGCAGACCGGGCAAGTCTCATCCATAGCCATTTCGAGCTTTACTTTACCAACTGAAGTACCTGGCGGCGAGCGTGCGCGCAGCCGGCCCGCGCGGCGCGGACCCTGCGCGAAACCAGTGGGATGCGAGATCGGGGCGCGTCATCGCCCCGGCACCAGCGTGAGCCCGCGCTGCGCGACGTGGTGATCGAACGGCTCGCAGGCGCTCGGTTCCGCGGGTCCGCGGCGGCGAATCCGGGAGGGTCGCTTTGGTCGACGCCGAGAGCGTTAGGCCACGTCGCGGAGCTTCTGCGCCTCGGCCAGCGACTGCAGCTTCTTGAGCGACTGGTTCTCGATCTGGCGGATGCGCTCGCGCGTGACGTTGAAGGTGCGGCCCACCTCGTCCAGCGTGCGGGGGTGCTCCCCGCCGAGGCCGTAGCGCAGCTCCAGCACGCGCCGCTCGCGATAGGAGAGGTTCTCCAGCGCCTCGCGCAGCGCCTCCTTGGTGAGGATCTCGGCAGCGCGCTCGTAGGGGGACTCGGCGCGCTCGTCGGCGATGAACTGCCCGAACTCCGACTCCTCCTCGTCGCCGACCGGCTTCTCCAGAGAAACGGGGGCTTGGGCGGAGCGCTTGATCG
>WQXW01000340.1 GCA_009781575.1 Solirubrobacterales bacterium | reverse complement strand
GCCGCGCGCACCTACTTCGGTCAGGACGTCAACCACCGCGGCTGCGGCACCACGCCGCAGAATCTCTGTGTCACCAATCTCCAGCCGTGGGAGGCCGCGCTGCTGGCCGGCATCATCCAGTCGCCCACCGAATACGACCCGGTCCAGCATCCCGCCGCCGCGCTCGCGCGGCGCAACATCGTGCTCCGCCAGATGCTCGAACAGAAATACCTCACGCGCTCCGAGTACGACGAAAGCGTCAGTCAGGCGCTGCCCGCTCCCAAGGACATCAACCCGCCCAGCCAGCCACTCATCGACGGCGTCGACGTCGGCTACTTCTCGAGCTGGGTCCAGCAGCAGGTGATCGAACGGTACGGCGCCACGCGCGCCTATTTTGGGGGATTGACCGTCCACACCACGCTCGACCTCGAAATGCAGCGCGCCGCCGAAGAAGCGATCGACGGCTACCTCCCCGGTCCCCCCGGCCCCGGCGCCGCGCTGGTCGCGATCGAAAACTCCACCGGTCAGGTGCGCGCGATGGTGGGCGGTCGCTCCTACGACTCCAGCCCCTTCAACCTCGCCACCGAGGGCGAGCGCCAGCCCGGCTCCTCCTTCAAGGCCTTCGACCTGGCCGCCGCGCTCGAGCGCGGCATCTCCCCATACTCCGTGTGGACCTCCAAGGTGAAGGAATTCAGGGTTCCCCACTCCCACGAAGCGTTCGTGGTGCACAACGACGAAAACGCCTACTCCGGCGAAACCTCGCTGATCAACGCCACCGCCTACTCCGACAACTCCGTCTTCGCCGAAGTGGGAATCGACGTCGGCACCAAACGCATCGCCAACCTCGCGCACCGCATGGGGATCACCACCCCCATCTCCACCAACCCCGCGATGACCATCGGCGGCCTGAAGGTGGGCGTCACGCCGCTCGACATGGCCCACGCCTACGAGACGATCGCCCACGGCGGCCAGCGCGTCAGCGGCACGCTGGTCTCCGACGCGCAGCCCGTCGGGATCGAGTCGGTCGACGCCGGGCGCACCGCGCTCCCCGACGGGCACCATCGCGACGTCGACCACCCCGTGCTCACGCGCGTGCTTCCCCAGCCGGTCGCCGAAACCGAGACCTCGATGCTGGAGACGGTGCTCTCATACGGCACCGCGCGCGCCGCGCAACTCGAACAGTTCGCCGCCGGCAAGACCGGCACCACCACCAACTACGGCGACGCCTGGTTCGTCGGCTGGACCCACAGGTTCACGGTCGCCGTGTGGGTCGGCTACCCCACCAGCCTCGTGCCCATGACCACACAGTTCAACGGCGGCCCGGTGCTCGGCGGCACCTACCCCGCCCTCATATGGCACAACTTCATGGTCGCCGCCAGCCGGATCCTGGCCGGCCGCGCCAACCGCGCCGGCGAAGAACACGCCCACGGCGCCAGCGCCGGCCGCGAACCCTCGGGACCGCCCACCGCCGGCGAAGCGCCCGCGCACGCGCCGCCCGCCCCCGCCGGCGGCGGCGGCGGCGAAGGGCATGGATCCGGCGCCCCACCCACCTCCTCGCGCGAATCCGGCGGCGCACCCGGTCCGCCTGGGCACGAAACGCCCGCGCCCAGCTCCACCCGGGAACCCACGCCCTCCCCCGTCGCGCCCCCGCCCGCGGGGGAACCCGCGCCGGGCGCCGGATCCCCCTCGCCTCCGAGCTCCTCGACCCCCGCGACCGGGGGGGCCCAGGCGCCGGCGGGCGGCACCGGGGCACCACCCGGATAGCCGGATAGCCGGATAGCCGGATAGCGGCTTGCGGCGCGCCCCACTCCCGGGCGGGCGCCCGCTCCAGCGGTGCCGGTCGAGCAGCGGGCGTTGCGTGTTTTGTTTTGCGGATCTGTTCCGCGCGGAACGAATCCTTTTTTTGAATCCCCCAACGGCGCCTCCGACAGGTGTGTTCGCCGACCGCGCGCCGCCGCCGGGCCCTCTCAGCGGGGGCGGGGGCTCGACACGTACGCGTTGTCCCGTGCGCAGAAGCGCCACCGCAGCTCGGGCGCCTTGGTGATGCCGATCCGGGTGCTCGCCACGATCTCGTCCGGCGCGCGGGGGCGCGGCGGGCGGCGCACGGTGAGCGGGCCCTCCTGCAGGTCCGCGCCGTTGTGCGCCAGCTCGACCCCCAGCGCCTGCGAGAGCTTGCCCGGGCCCGAGCAGAGCTCGCGCTCCTCCCGCACGCCCCGCCGCCGCCACATGCGCTCGATGCCCGTCAGCGGCTCCAGCGCTCTGATCAGCACCGCCGCGCCCACCCCCTCCTCCTCGCACACCGCGTTCAGCAGCGCGTGGATGCCGTAGGAGCGGTACACATACGCGCGCCCCGGCGCGCCGAAGAGCGTGGCCGTGCGCGCGGTGAGCCCCACGTGCGCGTGGCAGGCCGGCTCGCTCTCGTGATACGCCTCCGTCTCCACGATCACGCCGCTCACACCACCGAGCTCCACCACGCAGCCCACCAGCGCCCGCGCCACCTCCACCACGGGGCGCTCGTAGAAGGACGCGTCCAGCGCCTCAGGCGGTGCGGTGATCGCCGTCGAGCCCGGCGTGGTGCCGGCCATCAGAGCACCGCGCGTGCCTGTGTCAGTTGCTCCCGGATACGTGCCAGCGCGGTGCCGCCCTGGGAGACCTTGGATTCGAGCGCGCCGCCCTGCGCGAGCAGCTCGCGGTACTGATCGCCCACCGCCGCCAGTGCCCCGCTGTGGGTCGCCAGCTCCTCGTCACTCAGCTGCGAGAGCGTCCGCCCACTCTCGAGGGCGGCGCGCACCAGCGAGGCCACCACGCCGTGGGCCTCGCGGAACGGCACTCCCTGGCGCACCAGCAGGTCGGCGATGTCGGTGGCCGCCGCCAGCTCATCCGCCGCCGCCTCGCGCAGGCGCTCGCGGTCGAACTTCACACCTTCGATCATGCCCCGCGCCGCCGCCAGCGAGAGCTCGAGCGTGTCCGTCGCGTCGAAGAGGT
>WQXW01000339.1 GCA_009781575.1 Solirubrobacterales bacterium | reverse complement strand
CGCTTCCGCGAAGACGTCCGCTCGCACATCGCGATCACTGAGCTCCTGGGCAGAACACCCCTGCGAGTGGAGGCGCTCGCGCGTGCCGCGCAGTGCAGCGAGGGCGAGGCCCTGGAGGTCCTCGAGCGCCTGGCCACGGCGGGAGCGGTCGAACGCCTGCTCAACCGCAGCCGCTCGGCCCGTTTAACGCGGCAGGCGCGAAGCGCGCTCGATTCGCGCATCACCTACAGACAGCGGAGTACCCTCGATGAGCAGTGGGACGTCGTGCACGCCTTCTTTGATGTCGAGGAGGAGATCGGGCGACCCGACCTGGTGGAGTTGCTCGGCCTCAACGACAGCCGCGCGACCGAAGTGCTCGGGGAGCTCAAGCGGCAGCGAAGGATCGAGCCGGTCGGCTCAGGGCGCGGGCGTGGCGTCCGCTACCGGCTCATACGCTGAGTGAAGGCGCCCCTCCCTCCTCTCAACGCCACCCACCATGAGAGCGATGCGGAAAGGAAATCCACCCCATGCCCCCGCCAGGAGTCGAACCTGGATCTACCGCTTAGGAGGCGGTCGTCTTGTCCGTTGGACTACGAGGGCGCGCGGGTCGCGATGGGGGGAAGGCTACCCTGCGCCGGGGAATCGCCCAATGCACCGGCGCCCGCTCCAGCGGTGCCGGTCGTGAGCAGCGGCCGTTGCGTTTTTTGTTTTGAGGATTGGTTCCGCGCGGAAGGAATCCTCTTTTTGAATCCCCCAACGGCTCCTCGGACAGGTGTGTCAGATCGGCCACTCCCCCTCCAGCAGGCGCGGGAGCACCGGGTCGAGCAGGCGCAGTGTCACGCCCCAGAGGAGCTGGCCCTCGTCGAGCACCACACAGCGCACCCGCCGGCTGGCGGTCCACGTCGCGAACGACAGCTCGCGCTCCTGGCGGATGGAGGGGTCCACGAGCGTGCTCACCGTCGGTGTGATCACGCCTCTGATCTCGCCCGCCGCCAGCCGCCATCGCCGGGGCGGCCGGATGCTGGCGAGGTACGCGTGCACGCGGTAGCCGCTGGTCATCGTGTCCAACGGCTCCAGCGCGGTGAGGATCTCGATCGCGTTGCGCGACAGCCCCACCTCCTCGTGGGCCTCGCGCAGGGCCGTGGCCAGCGTCGAGTCGTCCTCCGGCTCGCGCTTGCCCCCGGGCAGGCCCAGCTGGCCGCCGTGGATGCCGCGTGTGCCGCGCTTCACGAGCAGCACGCGAAGCTCACCCTGACCGTCCCGAAACACGGGGGCCAACACCGCCGACACCGTGCGCTGCCCGATCGCGCCGCTCCCCTGGCGCCCGATCATCATCCGATTCTGCCCGCCCACGCGCGTGGCGCCACGGACCGCGGTCCAACATCCGCCCGCCCCCGCTGGACAGCGGGCCTGTGAGCAGGCGCGCCCCACCGCGCCGCACCGCGCCGCACGGGGCGGCCGTGGGCGCGCGCTCCTACGATGCCGCGCTCACCGCGGGCGCGCCCGGCGGGGGCGCCGGTCCGGTGCTGGAGTCGATGCGCCGCTGCACCCACGCGATCAGCGTGAGGATCGCCAGCGAGCACACCGCCAGGATCGGGATCTGCCAGCTCCAGCCCTCCAGCACGCCGAACGCGATCGAGTTGTTGAGCGAGTGCGTCGCGATGCAGGGGTACAGCGAGCCGGTCGCGCGGAAGAGCAGACACAGAGCGAAGCCCAGCACCGCCAGCGGCACCAGGTCCGCCGCCGGCGCGCTCGCCGCGTGCACCGCGCCGAACATGAGCCCGTCCAGCACCGCCGCGATCCAGGGGCCGCGCCATTTGCGGAGCGCCGAGAAGATGAACCCGCGGAAGAGGATCTCCTCGCTCACCGGCGCCACCACGCACGTGAGCGCCGCGCTCAGCAGCAGCAGCGAAGTCGCTTCGTTGGCGCCCAGCTGTTCCAGCAGTTTCTCCTTGGTGCTCACGCCCAGCAGCGCCGCCCACACCACCGTGACGACGAACGTGGCCAGGTAGGTCACGCCGACCAGCACCGCCGAGCGCCACAGCGGCGCCGGGCGCAGGCCCAGCTGCCACGCGCGCACCGCGCGCCCGCCCAGCGAGGCGAACAGGAGCGCGGTCCCCACGAACACCGCGTCCTGCACCACGGTGTCCAGCAGCTCCATCCAGCCCGGCAGATTGGAGCTGTTCAGCTTGACCGCGCCCAGCACCGCGGCCGGCACATCGACGATCGCACCAGCCACGGTGGCGCCCAGCAGCGCCGCCACCAGCGCCGCCGGCGCCGCCCACGCCGACCACTCCACGATCGGGGAATCGCGCCCTCGCCGCCGCGCGGGTGCGTCCACTGGCGCCACCCGCGCGGGCGCGCCGTCAGTTCGATCGATCCGCTCCATCGACCACATGATGGCCGGCGCGCCTACGCCACCCAGTGCCAGGTCGAGAACTCCGCCGTGAACAACGCCAGCGCCGCCGCCGAGACCGCCAGGACCGCCGCCCTCGCGCGCGCGCGCCCAGCCAGTCGCAGCGCCAGCCACATGCTCAATGGGAACAGCACAACCAGAAAACGCCCCAGCGACATCAGCGGTTCGCTGCGCGCCGGCCAGCTCAGTGGCAGCGCCAGCGCCGCCACCACGTACACACCGTACGCGCGCGGCAGCGCGCGCCACACGCCGATCGCCGCCACGATCGCGCCCACCAGGAACGCGAAGCCGGTCAGGTTGTGGGCCGCCTGGATCGAGGCACTCGTGCCGGGCGCGAGGAAGCTCAGATGGCCCGGCGCCACCCCCAACAGCGTGCGCGCGCCCTCCCACGCCGCCCTCGCTCCCACCCAGATCCCGCCGAACGGGCCCGCGAAGTGGCGCCCCCACACCTGTTGCGCATGAAACGGGGTCAACGCGTTGCCCCCCGCCGCCGCCAGATAGCCCATGTACAGCGCCAATCCCGCCGGGATCCCCGCCAGCCACAGCACATCGCGCCGCAGTCGATAGCGCGG
>WQXW01000338.1 GCA_009781575.1 Solirubrobacterales bacterium | reverse complement strand
GGTGGCCGACAGGGCGGTGGACTACTCCCGCCAGGCCGCCGCCGCAGCGCTGGCGGCGTACGCCTACGAGGACGCGGTGCGCCACTATCGGCGCGCGATCGAGGTGCTCGACCGCTTCCGGCCCGACGACGCGGCGACGCGGTGCGGCGTGCTGCTGAAGCTCGGCGAGGCGTCGTGGCAGGCGAGCGGGCCCAGCGCGCGCGAGATCTTCGAGCAGGCCGCCGCGGTGGCGCGCGAGCTGGAGGGTCACCGCCAGCTCGCCGAGGCCACGCTCGGCCTGGGCGGTCGCTTCTACGCGCCCACCACGCCCGACAGGCCCTACCTGCAGCTGCTCGAAGAGGCGCTCCGGCTGGTGGACGACGACGACGAGCGACTGCGCACCCGCGTGCAGGGCCGGCTCGCGGAGCACCTCATGCTGGTCGACCCCGCCGCAGCGGCGCGCCTCGGTGGGCAGGCGCTCGCGCGGGCCCGCGCGCTGGAGGAGCCGGACCCGGCGCTGCTGGTGGTCGCGATGCTCAGCCAGCACACCGCGCTGCTGGACACGCACCATCTGGAGGAGCGCACACGGCTCGGGCGCGCGCTCCTGACCCTCGCCCGCCGCTGTGGCGAGCGCGAGCTGGAGGCGCTGGGAACCCACTGGCTGCTGTACGACCTGCTGGAGGGGGGCGACATATCCGGCGCGCTCGACGCCCACACGCGGCTGGAACGGTTGGCCGGCGAGCTCGGGCAGCGCCTCTACCTCCACTCCTCGCTGGTGTGGAAGCGCGTGATCGAGCTGCTGGGCGGGCGTTTCGAGCGCGCCGCGCAACTCGCCCACCAGGCGCTCAACATCGCCGAGGGTGCGCAGGGCGAGGGTGCGAGGACCCACTTCCTCGCGCAACAGCTCGCAGTGGTCCGCGATCGGGGACGCGCGGAGAAGCTGCTCGGAGCCGTCTGTCGCCAGGCAACGGGCGGTGACACGTTGTGGTCGGCGGCGGTCGAGCTGCTGGAGGCCGATTGTGGTGAGCACGCCCCCGCGCGGCCCGCTCCGGAGGAGCCGCTCGCCACCGAGCGCCTGGGCGACCTGCCGCGAAACGTGTTCTGGCTCACCACCCTCGCCTGGCTTGCCGAGTCCGCCGCGCGCGGCGAGGACCGCGCGCGGGCGGAGGCGCTGCACGCGCTGCTCGCGCCGTGCGCGGAGCGCTGGGTGCAGTTCTCCTTCTACGGATCGTTCGGCTCGGTGCACCGCCACCTCGGGTTGTTGGCGGGCCGGCTGGGGCAACCCCGCGCCGCGGCGGAGCACTTCGAGGAGGCGGTGCGCCGCCACGCGGCGGTCGGCGCGCCGGCGCTCGAGGCGCGCGCGCTCTGCGACTACGGCGAGGCCGCGCTGTGCGGTCGCGCCGCCGGATCGGCGCGCGGAGCGAGGGAGCTGCTGGATCGCGCCCGGCGCGCGGCGGAAGAGTGCCAGGCAACCCAGCTGCTGGAGCGGCTCGGCGAGGCGGACCGTGCGCCCGTGCCCGCGTAGGCGGGGGCGCGGCATCCCGGCCGCGGCTCAGCGGGGGTGGGCCGCGCGGGCGTCAGACCGGCAGCAGGAAGGCGTCGCCCCAGCCCGCCGTGACCCGGTCGATCGCCGCGAGCGTGAACTTGCGCGCCAGCGGCACGTGGCGGAGGTCCCACAGCTCGCGCGCCCGCTCCCATGCCCCCGCGCGCGCGGACTCGACCACCCACAGCGCCAGCCTGCTGTCGATGCGCCCCAGCAGATCGTGGTCGAGCGCTTCGACGTCGCGAAGATCGCTGGGCACGAGGCTCGCCTTCTCCCTGGCCTCCTCGGACTTCAATATCTGGTTCATCTTGGTGAAGTCGTCATGCGCCGGCCCCGGCGTCGGAGGGCGGTGACCGTGGCCCGTCCACTGCTCGAGCAGCGCGATCGGCAGATCGTGGTTGATGTGCGCGTTCATCCCGGCGATCGCGAACTGGATCGGAAGGATGTCGTCGCTGCCGCAGTGCTCGAAGAGCACCCGCCAGGCGAGCGGCAGATGCGCACCGGCTTCGTGCGCTTCCACCGCATCGAAGTACAGCTGGGCGAACATCACATCGAGCTGGGCGAGCTGGCGCGGATCCTCGAAGTAGGAGGCCTCCTCGACCGCCTGCTCGACAGCCCTCGTGACGGCGAGGTAGAGCTGGTTGAAGCAGCGCACACCAAACCCGGGCCCCGGCGTCGAGGGGAGGCGAGCGCCAATCGCGGTCATCTCCGCGATCACCTCCGCGATGGTCGTCGCTCGCAGGCGGGCCGCCTGCGCCCCGTCGCCGTGTGCCTGTGCCCCGTCGCGGTCAGCCATCGCTCCGCCGCGGGCCGCCTGCGCGCCGTCGCGGGCGCCGTGGTCGGGCGCTGTGCCGATCGCGCCTATGTCGAGCGTGTCCGAGATCGCTGACGTCCCCCCGCGGCCGATGGTAACGAGCGCGCGCGGGGAGGTCAAACCGCGCGAGGTGGGCAGCTTCATGTCGACTCCTGCGCGCGTGGGGGCTCATCGGGTCGTCGTCGGGGCCTCGCCGGCTTCGCGCCGCCGTGGGGCGGACGCGCTGCGATCGTGAACAGGCGCGCCCAGCGCCGCTCTGAAAGGGGGGCCACGCAGATGGCTGCGCGGATCGCCTCCGAGCGCTCGCCGCCACCGCCACCGCCGCCGCTACCACCGCCGCTGCCACCGCCACCGCCGCCGCCGGCCGGTCGCACCGGCGCGCGGGGCGCCGTTTCGGCCTGTGCGCCGGGGGCCTCGATGCTGGAGCGCAGGTGCCGCGCCGCCGCCTCCTCCTGATCCAGCTGGGCGGCATAGACGACATATGCGTCGGCGCTCGCTTCACCGGTGGCTGCCGACCAGGAGCGATACGCCGCCTCGGCCTCCCGACAGGCGCTGCGCCATACGTCGTGGATCTCCTCGGTCAGTTCCGCGTCGATCGAGATCTGCGATCGTGCGGTCGGGTCGTTGTCGTTGTCGT
>WQXW01000337.1 GCA_009781575.1 Solirubrobacterales bacterium | reverse complement strand
TTTTGAGGATTCGTTCCGCGCGGAACCAATCCAAAAAACAAAACACGGAGCGGCCGGAGCTCGACCGGCCGGCTCGCACGCGCGCTCGCCTCGGCGCTCAGCGCCCCCCACGGTGCGTTGGCGCCCAGGCGTGAGCGTGATCGCTGCGGCGGCGGCGAATGCCCGCGCCCGCCGCGGCGGCGATCACGATCAGCGCGAGCGGCCAGCCCGGCGGTGAGCCTTCCTCGCCGGGCTCGCCCGCCGGGTGGAGGTGGCCCGCGGGGTTGGGGTGGGTGTAGGCGGCCATGTTGTGCACGTGCTGGGTTGCTGTCTCGTGCTCCTCCTCGCGTTCGGGCGCAACGGCGGGCTCGGCCACAGGGCTCTGGGCGGGCACCTGGGCGGTGCCCGACGGCGGCGTGAGCTGCGGCAGCGCCGGCGCCGGCGGCACCAGCGCGTAGGAGATTGCGACCGGCGCCGACGGTGAGGGCAGCTGCTGGATTGGCGCGGGTTGCGGTTTGGCGGCCGGCGTGGGCAGAGGATGGTGCACCGTGACCGGCGCCGGAGCCGGCGCGGGCGCGATCGGGGCTGGCGGCGGAACGAGGTTCTGAAAATGGGGAGTGAACGGTGTGAGCGCCGGCTGCGGTGTCACATTCGGGAATCCGATCGGCGTGGTCGATTCTTCGTAGCGCGGCGGCGGGTGTTTCAGGGGGACGGTGCCACAGGGGTACACCGGCGAGCCGCCCTGGACGGTGATCGGCATCGAGTAGGAGAGCCCGCCGGCGGTGAGCGTGATCGTGGTGGTGCCTGCGTTGTAGGCGCAGAACAGCGCGGAGCTCTCGCGCGGAATCGGTTCGCCGTTTTCGTTGATCGCTTCCAGTTCGTCCTTGCGGTTTTCCCTTTCGACGAAACGCCCGTTCGGTGTGAGCTCGCCTCTTTGGTCGCGCGGTTCGTCGGGGATCGGTTCGTGCTTGGAGTTGAGTCGCACCATCGTGGGTTCCGCCGAGGACGCTTCGTGCAGGACGAAGCCGCCGACTTCCGGGTCCGAGGAGGTGAAGGTGTACTGGAGCGGCACTTCGTAGGGACAGTTTGCTCCCTGGCAGTCGACCGGGATTGGGTCGTAGGTCCTCGGGTCTATGACACGGCCTTCGTGTTCGCCGATCGTGCCACCGACTGCGATGCCGGAGAGGGGACGGCGCGCGAGGCCTTCGAACAGCTCGACCTGACTGCGGTGCAGCAGCGTGCCCTCGCTCGCGTCCATCGCGAGCTGACCCGCGTTGAGGATCGCCTGTGCCTGCACCGGCGCGCGGTTGGGCGCATTCGGAGCCTGCCGATCCTCACCGCGCCTGGCGGTGTCCACGCTCAGCTCGAGGAACGCGCTCGACTTCAGCGTGTCTTTTTCCGCGCTGCCCACCCCGATCGGCGCTTCCACGGTGCCGAGTGTCCCGGTGCCGTAGGCGGGAACGCTGCCGCCCGCGTAGGTGACCTGGGAGGCCACGTTGGCGCTCGGATAGTCAAACAGGTACGCCGACGCTTCGCCTTCGACGAGTATCCTGGCGACCGCGCTCGCATCGATGGCCTCCGTGCCCACCGACGCCTGCTGGTCGGGCAGGCGGAAGCCCAGCGCGTCGCGTCCCATCACGATCGCCGGTTCGCGATCACCCCTCGCCGTCGCCAGCTGTGCCGCGAGCCATTCTTCCTGGGCGTGTGGGCGCGCGCCGGCCGTTTCGAGGCTCGTGCCCGCGAAGTCGAGCACGATCACCCGCACGCTGCCGCCCGAGGCGCCGGTGGAGGTGAAGGAGTAGGCCGCTGTTCCGGGCGCGCAGGGCTCGGGCGCCTGCGTGCACGGCACCACCGCGGCGGCGTCGCGTGGCACGATGCCGTCGAAGGTCAACGGTTCTACGTAGACAGGCAGCGTGCCTCCCGTGGCGCCGAGCAGCTCTTCGAAGCGGTCCAGTTCGCTCTGGGTGTCATTCGAGCGCGAGCCGAGGTAGAGGAAGCCGCGGGCGCCCTCGATCTGTGCAGCTGTCTGCAGCGCGTGGGTCAACCACACGTCGGGGGCGATGCTCTGGTTTGCCAGGTACCCGCAGCCAGTCCCGCACCTCGCTTCGCCACCGACGACGAAGCTCGCCTGGCCCGGCGGTGCCGCGAGCGGGGTGGGGGCGGCCTGAGCGCTGTGGCTCGCCGCGGGAAAGCGCAGCGCTGCGGAGGTCTCACCCCTTTCTTCCGCACCGAAGCCGCCCTGGTCGTAGCTCTGCCCGCCCACCGCCAGGCCCTGCGCACCGGTGGGAGCGACGAGCAGCGCGAACACCGGCGAGGGGCGGATCGGCAGATCTTCCTGCGCGCCGGCAACCGGCAGTGCCAGGTGCTCCATGTCTTCCCAGCCGCCGGCGGTCTGGCGGAGCACGTACCCGGTGTCGGGCAACGGGTCGGCCGGGATCAGCGGCGGCGGCTGCCCGGGGCCGCCCGCCAGGGGCACGTCGCCGCCGTAGGGCCCGCGGTCCAGCACTCCGGCCGCGGCGTTGGGGTCCAGATAGGGGTCGAGCTCGACCGACACGACCGCGCGCAGGGCGCCGCTTCCCGCTTCCCGGTAGGCGGCGAGCGCCGATATGTTGCGCGCGCCGCTCAGCGGCACCGGCGCAAGCTGCCAGGCGGCGCCGGCGGACTGGCGCTCCATCACGACCGCCGGTCCCGCGGCGACCGCGCCGCCGCCGGGAATGCCGGCCACCTTGGAGAGCACCGTGGCCTGCACGCTCGGCAGGTGCGCCAGGAGCTCATCGGCAGAGGCGCTCATGTGCCAGCAGGAGCGTTCGTCGGCCTGCAGCGGACCGTGTATCTGCGCTTCGATCAGTTCGTCTTCGCGCACGCAGACGCCCGCTTCGTTGTAGACGAGCAGCCCGCCGGCCTCTTCCTCCCTGCCCGGCACCACATAGCGGTAGCCCGCGAGCGCTTCGCTGCCGGCGAACGCGATCGAGGTGAAGTTCAGGCGCCACTCTTCGA
>WQXW01000336.1 GCA_009781575.1 Solirubrobacterales bacterium | reverse complement strand
GCGCCGGCGCTCGCCGCCCACCAACGGCTCCTGCTCAAGCGGGGGGCAACGCCGAGCACCGTGCGCGAGGCGATGACCAAGCTCGGAGCGATCCTGCAGATCGCGGCCGAGTACGGCTACGTGACGGTCAACCCCGCGCGCACGGTGCGCAACGTGCCGGCGGAGCCGAGAGAGGAGATCGACCCTCTCGCTCCGGTCGAGCTCGAGCGCCTGGTCGCGACCTTCAAGGGCCGCGACCGCGCGATCGCGCTGCTGGGCGGGCACCTCGGATTGCGCCCCCTGGAGATCCGCCAGGTCCCCTGGAGCGCGCTCGACGTGAAGGCGCGCACCCTCACCGTGGGGCGCGCCCACACGAAGGCGAGCGCCCGCCGCCCCCGCGTGATCGCGCTGCCGAGCGCCACCGCTCGCGAGCTGCGCGCGTGGCAGCTGAAGTCGGGCGGCCGCGGCCCCGAGCCGATCGTGGGGACGATGAGCGCCAACGCGCTGCGTCTGTGGGGCGAAAGGTGCCTGCGTCCGGCAGCTTCCAAGGCGAGCGGCAACCGCATCACGGACGCCTCCACCTACACGCTGCGCCACAGCCACGCGAGCGCCTGCCATCACGTGCGCTCGCTGACGCTGCCGGCGATCCTGGGCCGCCTGGGGCACAAGCAGGCGGTGCACTTCCAGCACTACGCCCACATCATCGACGCGATCGGCGAGGCGCGCTACTCGGACCTCGACGCGCTGATCTCAGCGGCCCGCGCTCAGTCTGGTGTTCCGCCATTGTTCCGCAAGGCCGACACGGAGAGCGGGGGCTGACCTATTCTCTGACGGCATCTTCCCTGCAAATCAGCCTAGTGGGCGATCCTGGACTCGAACCAGGGACCTCTTCCTTATCAGAGAAGCGCTCTAACCGGCTGAGCTAATCGCCCGGGCCGGCCGATTCTAGCGCCCGCTCGGCGAGGCGCCGCGCGAGCGTGTGCGCCTCCTGGGGCGACTCCAGCGAGAGCTCCACGCGGTAGCCGCCGGCGGGCGCGGGACGCACGCGCACCTCTGCGCCGAGCGCCGTTTCCAGTGTGTGGGCGATCTCGCGCGCGGCCTCGACCTGGTCGGGATGCCCCGGTTTGGCGCCCCGCTTGGCGCCGCCGCGCTCGTTGCCCTGGCGCGCTCCCTCCGTGCCCACAACTGCCAAGCTGCGCCACGTGAAGGGGTCTCGGATGGCGCGGGAGATGGCAGAGCAGCCGGCCCGGCTGCGGCACCTGATCGACCGGTCTGACGCAATCGCCGAGCAGGTGCGCGCAGTGGCGCCGGTCCCGCTCACCGGTATCACCATCGTCGCGCGTGGCTCCTCCGACCACGCGGCCGTCTATGGGCGCTATCTGCTGGAGGCCGCGACCGGAAAGCCGGTTTCGCTCGCGGCCCCGAGCCTCCACACCCTCTACGGAGTCGATGTCGACTACAGCGGCCAGCTCGTGGTCGCGGTCAGCCAGTCGGGCGCCACACCCGAGATCGTGACAACGCTGCGTGCGCTGCAGCATGCGGGAGGACGCGGCCTTGCGATCACCAATGATCCCGAAAGCGCGCTTGCGAAGGCAGCCGGAGAGACGATCGAGCTCGAGATGGGGGCGGAGCGGGCGGTACCGGCGACGAAGACCGTCACCGGGCAGCTCACGGCGTTCGCGATCGCCGCCTTGGCCCTGGGACGCGTCCCGTTCACCGACGGTGAGCTGGACGCTGTTCCTCACTGGGTGCAGGCGGTGCTCGACGACGGCGGCGCGCCCGCCGCCGCGGCGCAGGCCCTCGCCGGCGCGTCGCAGCTGATCATCGTGGCGCGCGGCTATCTCTTCGCGGCCGCGCTCGAGACCGCGCTGAAGCTCAAGGAGACGTGCTCGGTGTTCGCCGACGGCTACTCTGCCGCGGATCTGCGCCACGGCGCGATCGCGGCGGTCACCAGCGGGCTTGCAGTCGTCGCGCTGTGCGCCCCGGGTCCGGCACTCGCGGATGTCGCGTCACTGATCGGCGAGCTGCGCGCGCGGCGTGCGCGCGTGCTGGTCGTCGGCAGCGGCGAGCGAGCCGACGTGCCGCTGCCGGGCGAGGTGCCCGAGCCGCTCGCGCCGATCGTCGCGGTGGTCCGCGGCCAGCAGCTCGCATACGAGCTTGCGCTGCGGCTCGGCTGTGACCCCGACCGCCCCGAGGGCCTGACCAAGGTCACGCCGACGTGACGCGAGGCGAGCAGCCGGCGGGCTCCCCGCCTGTGTGGCTGCCCGCATCCCGCTCGCGGGCGCCTGGTTTCAGGGCCCGCACCGCCGCATCGAGCTCGGCTCGAGCGCGGGCCCTCGCGCCCGCACCCGCGGCGAGGGCGTCCAGCCCCAGCAGCGCGGCGCCGACGATCGGCTCGCTCGGGGCGACCAGCACGTGCGCGTTCGGCGCCAACTCCCCCACCCCTCGGGCGATGCTCTGCACCACGCTTGGCGAGACAGACTGCAGCAGGCCGCCGCCGAGGACCACGTCTGGATCCGCTCCTGTGAGCTCCAGGCGCCGCAGTGCGGTCCTCACGAACGCGATCACCTCCTCCGCCAGACGGCCGAGGATGCCCGCGGCGATCGCGTCCTCATCGCAGACCGCCAGCACCACCGGCGCGAGCTCGCCAAGCCGCGCCGGCGGGATCTCCTGCAGGTGGACCGCGCGCGAGACCTCGAGCGGCTCGCTCAGCCCGAAGTGCGCCGGCACGGCGGTCTCCAGGACCGTTCGCGGCCCCCGTCCGTCGGCGCTGCGCGCAGCCGCGGCCAGCGCCGCCAGGCCGACATCTCCTCCTCCGCCCCAGTCGCCGGATACCTCCCCCAGCGCGAGGAACCTGAGCTCGCGCCCGTCGGGCGCGCGGCCGAGGCAGTTGATCCCGGCGCCGCACACAACGGCTATCCCCCAGCCGCGGTCCGTGCCGGCCCGTAGGAGCGCGGGCGTGTCGTTGTCGACCACCAGGCGCTCGCTCCAAGCCCGTTGCT
>WQXW01000335.1 GCA_009781575.1 Solirubrobacterales bacterium | reverse complement strand
GGGCTCCGGCGGATCGAGCCACTCGGGCTGCTCGGGCTCGGGCAGCGACAGCAGCTTGGGCAGGGCTGTGAAGTCTTCGCGCAGCGTCTCGAGCATGCGCCGGGTGTACAGCGCGGCCGCCGGGTGGAAGATCGGGTACAGGCGCACCATTCTGCGGCCGATTGGGCGCACCTCGGCCTGTCCATGTAGGCGTGTGATGCCGGTGGGGTCGTCGCGCAGCAGCTTGGTGGCGAAGTTGCCCAGCGTGCAGATCACCTTCGGCTGGATCAGCTCGATCTGCTCGTAGAGGTAGGCCCGGCAGTTGTCGATCTCCACCGGCAGCGGGTCGCGGTTGTTGGGAGGGTGGCACTTCAACGTGTTGCAGATGAAGACCTCGCCGCGCGTCAGCCCTATCTCGACGAGCAGCTTCTCGAGCAGCTTCCCCGCCTGGCCCACGAACGGCAATCCCTGCGCGTCCTCGCTCGCGCCCGGCGCCTCGCCCACGAACATCAGATCCGCGTTGGCGGCGCCCGCGCCGAACACCACGCTCCTGCGGGTGCGAGCCAGCTCCGGGCAGCGCGTGCACGTCTGGGTCCGCTCGTATACACCCTTGAGCAGCTCCCTCCGCGCCTGCGGCGTCTTCGGTACATCTGATGCGGGCACGCCGCTGGATGGTATTCGCGCGCGCCCCCGCCGGCATCTGGACGCGCCGCCGCCGAGCCGCCGGGGCTAGAGTCTTTGCGTGGCTGTGCGCATCGTTGAGTCCAGTGGCGCTCTGGAGACCGAACGGCTGGGCGCCCAGCTCGCCGCGGAGCTGCGGGACGGCGATGTCGTGCTGGTGTGCGGGGAGCTCGGATCCGGCAAGACCACGCTCGTGCGCGGCGCCGCGCACGCGCTGGGGGTCGCCGGGCCGGTGACCAGTCCCACCTTCTCGATCGGGCACCGCTACGCGGGACGCGGCGTGACCGTGTCCCACCTGGACCTCTACCGGCTCGCCGGGCTCGGCCAGGAGGACCCCGCGCTGCTGGCCGACCACGTCGGGCCGGGGCGCATCGCGTTCGTCGAGTGGCCCGACGCCGCCGGGGAGGCGCTGGCGGGCGCGCGTGTGCGAGTGACCCTGACGCACCGTGGCCACGACCTCCGTCACATCGAGGTCGCCGAGTGATCGTGCTCGGGCTCGACACCGCCACGCCCGCCACCGCGGTCGCGCTGCGACTCTCCGACGGCAGCTCGATCGAAGCGCGCGACGACCCCCAGCCCGGCGCTCGCCCCGGCCACACCGCCTGGCTGCTGGCCCTGGCCGCGCGCGTGCTGGGTGACGCGGGGATCTCCTGGAGCGCGCTGGACCGTATCGTGGCCGGCACCGGGCCCGGCACCTTCACGGGGCTGCGCATCGGGATCTCGACCGCGCGCGCGCTGGCGCAGTCGCTGGGCGCCGAGCTGTGCGGCGTCTCGAGCCTGCGCGCGCTCGCCTGGCACGCGCCGGCGCCGGGCGATCCGGTGGTCGCGGTGATCGACGCGCGCCGCGGCGAGGCCTTCCTGGCCGCCTACCGCGCCGCCGCGGAGCTGGAGCGCGGTGCGCCGCGCCGGAGCGCTCCGCACGAGGTGCTGGCGCCGTGCGTGGCGTCTCCCGAGCAGCTCGCGCCGCTGCTCCGGCACGCCGGGGTCGTCGTGGGTGCGGAGGAGCGCTGGACCGCGGTCGGCGACGGCGCCCTGCGCTTCCGCACGCTGCTGGAGGAGGCCGGGGCGAGCGTCCCGGATGGGCGCTCCCCCGTGCATCGCGTGAGCGCGCGCGCCATCTGTGAGCTGGGGGCTGCCGGCGCGGCGCTCGAGGCTGTGGACGCGCTCGTGCCGGAGTACCTGCGCCGGCCCGACGCCGAGCTCGCGCTGGAGGGCGCGCGATGAGCCACTCGCCGGCGCTCCGGCCCGGGATCGATCGCCAGAGCCTCGAGATCCGGCGGCTCACCTACTCCGATCTGCCCGATGTGATCGCGATCGAGCGGCGCGCGTTTCCCACGGCGTGGTCGCTGGCGATGTTCGTGCTGGAGCTCTCCAAGCCTTCCGGCCACTGCCTGGCCGCGCTGTGGCGCGGGCGGCTGGTCGGATACCTGATCTGCTCGCGCTACGACACGGTGTGGCACGTGATGAACGTGGCAGTCGACTCCACCTCGCAGCGCATGGGCGTCGCCTCCGCGCTGCTCGCCGAGCTGTATGTGCGCGTCGGCGACCACGACGCGCGGTACACGCTCGAGGTGCGCCGCTCCAACGCGGTGGCGATCCACCTGTACGAGCGCGAGGGCTTCCGCGCCGCCGGGATCCGCCGCCGCTACTACCAGGACAACGGCGAGGACGCGCTGGTGATGTGGCGCACGCCCGCCACGGTCGGTGGCTCGCTCGCCGACGTGCCCAACCCCGGCCCACCGTGACCCTCGCGCTGCCGTGATCCTCGTACTGCCGTGATCCTTGCGCTGTCGTGATCCTCGTGCTGCCGTGATCCTCGCGCTGGAGACCAGTTGCGACGACACCTGCGCGGCGGTGCTCGACGGCGAGGGCCGCCTGCGCTCCAACGTGATCTCCTCACAGGGCGTGCACGACCGCTTTGGCGGGGTGGTGCCGGAGATCGCCTCCCGCCACCACCTCGAGCTGATCAACCTCGTGGTCGCGCAGGCGCTCCGCGAGGCGGGGGTCGAGCTCGACGACGTCTCGCTGGTGGCCGCCACCCAGGGGCCGGGGCTGATCGGCGCGCTGCTCGTGGGGCTGTCCACCGCCAAGGCGCTGGCCGCCTCGCGCGAGCTGCCCCTCGCCCCGGTCGACCATCTGCAGGGCCACGTGGCGGCCAACTTCATCGATCCCGCCTTCCCGCCGCCGTTCGTGTGCCTGATCGCCAGCGGCGGCCACACGCTGCTGGCGCACGTGCGCGAGCGCTCCTCCTTCGAGGTGCTGGGCCGCTCGCTCGACGACGCCGCCGGCGAGGCGTTCGACAAGGGCGCGCGCCTGCTGGGCCTCGGCTATC
>WQXW01000334.1 GCA_009781575.1 Solirubrobacterales bacterium | reverse complement strand
TGGTGGCCGGCATCAGCTCCATCTGCTCGTGCTCGTAGAAGTCGGCGGGGTGCACGAACACCTTCTCCCGCTCGGAGTCGCCGCGCAGGTAGTCCTTGGTGAGGGGAGGTCGTTCGTAGGGGCGCTCGGGCTCGGAGCCGATGAGGAGCACCTGTCCGTCGAAACCCTGGCTGCGCAACTCCTCGGCTGCCTTGGCGCCGGCGAGGCTGGCGCCGACGATCACGAAGGTGGGTGTGGATGCCATGCGTCTCGATTCCGGCCGGCCGCAGAGTATGGCGGATCGCGGCGAATCCGCGATGGGCGTCGGGCGGGCGGGCCGGCCGGTGGGGGGACCTTCAAGGGCGCGCGCGGGAGTGTCAACATGGTGCGGGGCGGCCGGGCACTGCCGGCGCCCGACATATCGGCGGTGAAGGAGGCCTGAGTTGCGCCCGATCGAGGGAATCCACCACATCACGCTGATCACCGGCGACGCGCCGCGGAACGTGGACTTCTACGCGCGCGTGCTGGGCCTGCGGCTGGTCAAGAAGACGGTCAACCAGGACGACCCCAGCGTGTACCACCTGTTCTACTCCGACGAGGACGGCTCGCCGGGCGCGGACATCACCTTCTTCGAGTACCCCGGCGCGGCGCCCGGCAGGACGGGCGCGGGCATGATCTCCACGATCGTGCACCGCGTGGCCTCCGAGGAGGCGCTGGACTTCTGGGAGGCGCGCCTGGCCGGCGAGGGCGGGGCGGTGCGCCGCGAGGGCGAGGGCGAGCGACTGTGGTTCGCCGACCCGGAGGGCATGGGCCACGAGCTGGCGGTGAGCGACAGCGGCGACCCCGCCCTGACCGCGCGCTCGCGCGAGGTGCCGGAGGAGTTTGCGCTGCGGGGCTTCGAGGCGGCGCGCGCGCTGGTCGCGGAACCGTCGCCCAGCGAGACCTTTCTGAGCGAAGGCCTCGGCTTCGCCGAGCTCGAGCGCCACGACTGGGAGGCGCGCGGCGAGCGGCGGGGCGGGCGGTTGTTGCTGGAGGGCAGCGCGCAGCGCGGAGTGCAGGGCGCGGGCACGGTGCACCACATCGCGTGGGGTGTGTATGGGGATGAGATGGAGCGGTGGCGCGAGCGGGTGATGGGCGCCGGCGCGCGGCCGACCCCGATCATCGACCGCTTCTACTTCCAGTCGGTGTATTTCCGCGAGCCCAACGGCATCCTGTATGAGCTGGCCACCGTGGACGGCGCGGGCTTCGACGCGGATGAGCCGCGCGAGACGATGGGCGAGCGCCTGTCGCTGCCGCCCCGCTTCGAGGCGATGCGCGCGCAGGTGGAACCGACGCTCACCCCCCTGCCGGACACCAGCCGCTGGCGCCCCGTGCCGGCGCGCAGCCGAAGCTAGCGCCGCGCGTGCCCCCACGAATCTGCTCGCTCCTGCCGAGCGCCACCGAGATCGTCGCCCAGCTGGGCCTCATCGATTCGCTGGTGGGCGTGAGCGAGGAGTGCCGCTGGCCGCCGGAGGTGGTGGGCAAGCCGGTGGTGTCGACCGCACGCGTGGACCCCGGCGAGCTGAGCGACGGGCAGATAGACCGTCTGGTGCGCGAGTCGGTGGGCGAGGGCCGCTCGCTCTACGCGGTGGACGCCGAGCTGATCGATCGCCTGGCGCCGGACCTGATCGTCACTCAGGATCTATGCGCGGTGTGTGCGGTGTCCAGCGAGGGCCTGGCCGGGGCCTGCCCGGTGGACACGGCGCTCCTCTCACTGGACCCGCGCACACTCGGCGATGTCGCCGCGAGCGTGCGCGCGCTCGCCGAGCGGCTCGGCGTGCCGGCGCGTGGGGGTGAGATCGTGGGGGAGATGGAGGAGAAGATCGATGCGGTGGCGCGCGCGGTGCGGGATCGGCCGCGCCCGCGCCCGCGCGTGTTCGTGGCGGAGTGGATCGATCCGCCCTACTGCGGCGGCCACTGGGTGCCGGAGATGGTGGCACGCGCGGGCGGCGCGGACCCACTGGGGCGCGCCGGCGAGCCCTCCCGCCGGGTCAGCTGGAGCGAGGTGCTCGCGCGCGAGCCGCAGCTGGTGGTGCTGGCGCCATGCGGCTTCGGCGCCGAGGAGGCGGCGGCGCGCGGCGCGCAGCTGCGCCTGCCCTGCCGCACGGTGGCGGTGGACGGCGACAGCTGCTACTCGCGCCCCGCGCCGCGCCTGGCGGACGGCGTGCGTCAGCTGGCCCACCTGATCCACCCCGACGCGGTCCCCGACCCGGGCCTGCCGGAGATCGAGTTGGCGCGCGGCGGGTGAGCCGCCCGGCTCAGCTGGCGGGGGGTCCGCTGGATCCGCGCGCTGCGGGCCAGGTCGGCCCGGCCCTCGGCGCGCAGCCTGCGCAGGTGCAAGGCGGCGCGCGCCGCTCGCCAGAGTCACACGGAGCGGCCGCTCCCCCGCGGGCTCGAGCAAAAATAGGGATTTTTTTGAAGGCTACGTGGGAGGGCCGTCGAGCACGAAGCGCGCGCGATGCTCCTGGGGGGCGTAGCCGGCGGCGGCCCAGAACCCCATCGCGCCCGGCTCGTTGTCGACCACGATCGCGGTCAGCCGCACGGCGCCCAGCCCGACCAGGCGCCGCTCGCCCTCGCGCAGGAGAGCGGTCGCGACCCCGCGCCGGCGCACCGAGGGGTGGACCGCGAGCCGGTAGAAACTGCCGCGCCACCCATCCCAGGCGGCGATCAGCGTGCCGACCACGACCCCGCCGCGCTCGGCGAGCAGCAGCGGCTCATCGCCGCGCGAGAGCAGACGTTGCAAGCCCTCGTGCGTGTCGGTGACCGTCGGGCGCCCCTCGGCTGCACGCCACAGCTCGAGCACCGACTCGATGTCGCCGGAGTGGGCCGCGCGGATGATCACAGATAGGTGACCACGACGCTGGTGTCGTGCGTCACCGGCGGAGCAACGGGACCCGTGTCACGCATGAGCTCGGCGGTGGTGATCATGGCGCCAAACGTACCAATGATCCATGCCGCTGGGGCGAGAGACCGCAC
>WQXW01000333.1 GCA_009781575.1 Solirubrobacterales bacterium | reverse complement strand
CCAGGCCGGCACGCGCACGCCCAGCAGCTCCGGGTCGCGCGGGCAGGCGAGTGGAAAGCGCCGGCGGGGATTGGGCACGAGCAGCGTGACCGGCCCCGGCAGCAGCGCCCGCACCGCCCCGCGCACGGCCTCGTCGAGCTCCGGCAGCGCTTCGAGCGCCGCCGCCAGGGTGGCGAACATGACCGCGGCCGGCTTCTGCTTCACCCGCCCCTTGATCTCATAGAGCCTCGCCACCCCCACGGGCGAGTCGGGGTCGCAGGCCAGGCCGTACAGCGTGTCGGTCGGCAGCAGCGCCACGCCCCCGCCGGCCAGGCACCGCTCGAGCGCGGCGACGTCGGCGCGCGTGATCATCGTTCGAGCCGCGCCAGGTCCGCGGACGCGATCATCGCTCGAGCGCGGCCCGATCCGCGCGCGCGATCATCGCCGCACCACCACCACGCGCTCGTGGCCGGCGAGATCGCGGCGGATCTCCACCGTTGCGAACCCCGCGCGGCGCGCGAGGCGCTCCACGGCGCGGGCCTGCGAGAGGCCCAGCTCGAGCGCAAGCCAGCGCGCCGGCCCGGTCGCGGCCTGCTCGATCAGGCGGCGCACCACCTCCAGGCCGTCCGGCCCCGCGCGCAGCGCGATCGCCGGCTCATGCCGCGCGATCTCCGGCTGCAGCCGGGCGCCGCTCTCGACGTAGGGCAGGTTGGCGATCACCGCGTCGGCCGCGGGCGCGCCCTCCAGCAGGTCGCCCACCCGAAAATCCACCTGCAGCCCGAGGCGCTGCGCGTTGGCGCGCGCCACCGCCAGCGCATCGGCGCTCACGTCGATCCCCGTGACGATCAGGTCCGGCCGCTCGTCCTTCAACGCGAGCGCCGCCGCGCCGCTGCCGGTGCCAACGTCGAGCGCGCGCGTCCCGTGGGGCAGCTCCAGCGCAGCCTCCACGAGCAGCTCGGTCTCCGGGCGCGGGATCAGCACGCGGCGATCGACCGCCAGCACCAGCCGCCGGAAGGCGCGAAGGCCCGTGATGTAGGCGAGCGGCTCGCGCTCCACCGCGCGGCGGCGCACGGCCTCTTGGAAGATGCGCACCGCCGGCCCCTCCACGGGCCGCGCGGGATCGAGCATCAGCGCGGTGCGCTCGACGCCCAGCGCGTGTGCCAGCAACAGTTCGGCGTCCAGCCGCGGGCTCTCCACGCCCCCGGCGCGCAGCGCGATCACGGCCGAGTCGAGCGCGTCGCGCACCGGCACCCCGCTGAGGGTCACGGCTGCGGCTGCAGCTGCGCCTGCGCCTGCGCCTGCGGCGGTTGAGCCTGCGCCTGCCCCCGCGCGGGGGGCTGCGCCTGCGCCTCCAGACGGCGGCGCTTCTCGTCGGCCTGCAGCGCAGCGGTGAACTCGTGGAGCTCTCCCTGGAGCACCTGGTCGAGGTTGTGGGTGGTGAGCTTGATGCGGTGATCGGTCACGCGGCGCTCGCCGTAGTTGTAGGTCCTGATCTTCTCGGCGCGCTCGCCGGTGCCGACCTGCGCGCGCCGGTCGGCGGCGACTTCGGCCTGCTGCTCGGCGAGCGCGCGCTCGTACAGGCGCGCGCGCAGCACGCGCAGCGCCTTTTCGCGGTTCTGGAGCTGGGACTTCTCGTCCTGCATCGAGACCACGATCCCGGATGGCGCGTGGGTGATGCGCACGGCCGAGTCGGTGGTGTTGACCGATTGGCCGCCGGGCCCGGAGGAGCGGTACACGTCGACCTGCAGGTCGGAGGGATCGATCTGCACGTCGACCTCCTCCGCCTCGGGCAGCACCGCGACGGTCGCGGTGGAGGTGTGGATCCGCCCCTGCGACTCGGTTGTGGGCACGCGCTGCACGCGGTGGGTGCCGCCCTCGAACTTGAACACCGAGTGGGCGCCGTCGCCCTTGATCGCGAAGGTGTACTTGCCCTCGCCCAGCGACAGCGGCTCGGCCTGGAAGCCGCGGCGCTCGGCGTAGCGTGTGAGCATGCGGTACAGATCGCCGGCCCACAGCGCGGCCTCCTCGCCGCCGGTGCCGGCCTGGATCTCGACGATCACGTTCTTTGAGTCGTTGGCGTCGCGCTCGAGCATCGCCACACGGATCTCCTCCTCCAGGCGCTCGATCCGCGCGCGCGCGCCGTTCAGCAGCTCGCGCAGCTCCGCATCCTCCCCGCCCTCGGCGAGCAGCTCCTGCGCGCTGGCCGCGTCGTCGCCGGCGGCGCGCCACTGCGCGGCCAGCTCGGCGGCCGGCTCCAACTGGCGGTACGCGCGCCCGACCGCGGCGTAGCGCTCGCGCTCGGCGATCACCGTGGGGTCGGTCAGCTGTTGTGAGAGCTCGGCAAAGCGCGCCTCCACCTGCTCGATGAGCTGCTCGATCACGCCGCCACCTCGAGCCCGCCCGCGGTGGCGGGCAGCCGTGGGTACATCGCTCTACTCGGTGGCCTGCGCCTGGCGTGTCGACTGCGCGTTGCGCAGGCGGCCCTTGGCGGCGCGGCGCTGGAAGCGCTCGACCCGCCCGCCGGTGTCGACCAGCTTCTGGCGACCGGTGTAGAAGGGGTGACAGTTGGAGCAGACCTCGACGTGCAGCTCCGGCTTGGTGGCGCGCGTGACGAACTCGTTGCCACAGGTGCACCGCACGTGGGCTTCGACGTACTCGGGGTGGATCGAGGGCTTCATGGTGCGCTACATGCTAGCGGCCGTGATCGGTTTGCCGGCGCCGCGTCAGCGCGCGCTGTGACGGCCCGCGCCGGGTTGGCCCGCGCCCGGTTGGCCCGCGCCGGGACTGCCGGTTCCAGATTCGCCGGTCCCGTGTTCGCCACTCCCGTGTTCGCCCGCACCGTGTTCTCCCGTGCCGTGTTCGCCCGCACGGTGTTCGCCCGGGCCGTGTTCGCCGGCGCCCGGCGCGGGCTCGTGGCAGGCGGGCGTGCGGCGCACGGCGCGGTCGATCACGTGCCCGTGCGCGTTGATCCAGTGGAAGTGGACCACCGCGCGGTAGGCGCCGGGCTGGACGAGGTT
>WQXW01000332.1 GCA_009781575.1 Solirubrobacterales bacterium | reverse complement strand
CGGCATCGAAGCGCCCGACGGCGGGGTGACCCGCTTTGCGGGCCAGCAGCTCTCGTTGGGCGCGGGCGAGATCCCTCGCGGGGTCGCCTACTGCCAGCCGACCGTGCGAAGCCTGGAAGGCCGGCTCGTGCTGGATGAGCTGATCGGCGCGCAGCTGGCGCTGGGGATCAGCAGCCTCGCCAGCGCCAGGGCGCAGGCCTGGGAGGCGCTCGAGCGCGTCGGCGCGCGCCACTGCGAGGGGCGCCGACCCTGCGAACTGGATCGCGCCGAGGAGGTGCGTGTGGCAATCGCGCGGGCGCTGCTCCAGGACCCCTGCCTGCTCCTGATCGACGAGCCCATCAAGGGCGTCGATGCCCTGGAGCGCGACAAGATCCTCGATCTGCTGCACGCGCTCTCGCGGCAGGGAGTCTCGGTGCTCATGACCCTCGATCGGGGCGTGGGACTCTTCGGCGCCGACCGCGCGCTCTCACTCGGGGAGGGCCGCCTGCGCGGGCCCCTGGTGCCCGAGCTCGCCGAGGTCGTGGCGCTGCACCAGCGCGCCAGCGGCTGACAGCGCGCGCCGTCGCCGATCGCCCCACATCACCGCGACGCCCTACATCACCGCGACGTGGTCGCAAGAGATGCGTGCGCCAACGATGCCCACGCCGGCGTGCGGGTGGGGATTTACGTGCAACAGCGACCGCGTCGGCGCGCCACCGTGGCGTAAACTCACCTCCACCATGGCCGGTCGGGTGCTCCGCTTCACCGCATCCGAGCGCGGAGTGCATTGGCTCACGGCGCTCGCCTTCTTCAGCCTGTTGATCAGCGGTCTCGTGGTGGGCCGGCGGGGGACCTTTCACAGCGTGATGTACGCGTGGCACCTCGCCTCGTCCGGAGTGCTGGTCGGTGGAGTGGCGCTGATCGCGGCGCGCGGCAACCGCCGCGCGCTGGGGCGCTCGGCGCGCGAGTTGCTCACATTCGACGAGCGCGACCGCCGCTGGCTCGCGCAGGCGCCCGCGCACCTGCTCGACGGCACCGCCGAGCCTGCGCTGGGGCGTTTCAACGCCGGTCAGAAGCTCAACTTCGCGAGCGTGTGCACACTGTTCGCGGTGCTGTACATCTCCGGCATCGACACGATCGTCGAAGGAACCCACCACAACCTCGTGTTCGCCGCCCACAAGCTCGGGACCATCGCGGTCGGCGCGTTGGTCGCCGGGCACGTGTACATGGCGCTCGTCAATCGCGGCACCCGCGGGGCGCTGCCGGGGATGCTCACCGGCGAGGTCGATCGAGGGTGGGCGTATGCGCACTACCCGGCCTGGACCGCCGCGCAGGCCGGGCGCGGCGAGAGCGCCCACGCGCACGAGGACACTCCCGCCGTGCGCACGGCGAGCGACGACACCTGAGGAGCGCGCACACGCGCGCGCGACACGCGGGGGAGTCGACGCCGAGCATGCCGCCGAGCAGCGCCGAGCTGCGCGAGCGCGAGCTGCACAAGCTCTCCGCGATGGCCGCCGCCGTCGCCGAGGCGCTGCGCGAGCGTGGCGTGGACGACCCCGGCGCCGCCGTCCTGAGCGAGGTCGCGATCGCGATCTTCCGCATCTCGTTCGAACGGTGGGTCGCCGAGCGCGGCGGGCCAGAGCTGACCGAGCTGATGCGCAGCGCCCTGGCCGAGCTGCGCGCGCTCACCGCGGGGGAGCCGCTGACGCTCACGGGCGCGCGTTGACATAGCCCCTACGGTTTGATCCGGTTCTTGAAAATGCGCATTTTGCGGGAATCTGGCGCGAGGCCTCGAATACGCCTGTCGGAGGCGCCGTTGGGGGATTCAAAAAGAGGATTCATTCCGCGCGGAACCAATCCAAAAAACAAAACACGCAACGGCCGGCGCACGTACGCCGGCGCGCCGGCGTCGATGACCGGCGACTCGAGCGCCCGTGCCCCGCGCCTGCGCGATCGCTCGCCAGCGTCGCACGCGATACCGATCGCTGAACGCGTACGCCATCTGATCTGGGGAGCGGAGGGGGAGGGATTCGAACCCTCGTCGGAGGAATCTCCCCCGAAACGGTTTTCGAGACCGCCGCATTCAACCGCTCTGCCACCCCTCCGGGTGCCGCATCCTGTCGGTCTGCTCGACCACACGCGGTCGCGTCGCTCGCGGGCGCGCGCCAATCGTAGCGCCCACCCGATCCCGCGCGACCGCCCGGTTCGCAGGGGCCGGACGCTCAGGCTACTTGTATATAAATTTATACTCGGGTAATATGTGGGTGGATGGCAGCCCAGGCTCCTCCAGCGAGAACGCCCGCGCGCAGCCGCCTTCCCCGCGCGCAGCGCGAGCAGCAGGTGCTGGACATCGCGCACGCGCGGTTCGCCGCCCACGGATATGGCGCGGTCACGATGGAGGAGGTCGCCGCCGCGGCCGGCGTCACCAAGCCGCTGCTGTACGCCTACTTCGGCAACAAGGAGCGCCTGTACCTCGCCTGCCTGGCGCGCGCCGCCGAGGCGATGCTGGCCACAGTGAGCGACGCCGTGCGCTCCGCCGGCGACCCCGCCGAGGCGCTGCGCCGCGGCCTGCGCGCCTTCTTCGCCTTCGTCGACGACGACCGCGACGCGTGGCGGGTGCTGTTCGACGAGACCCTGCCCGCCGGCGGTGAGATCGCCGCGCGCGTCAGCCAATACCGCGAGCGGCTGCTCGACTTCGTCGCCCACACGCTGATCGCGCGCGTGCCGGCCTCGCATCGCGAGCACGTGTCGATCGAGATCGAGGCGCTCTCCACCGCTGTGCTCGGCGCCGCCGAGGCGCTCGCGCGCTGGTGGCTCCACAGCGGCGCGATCCCCGCGCACGACGCCGCCGAGCTGCTGATCGCCACCGTCGAGCCCGGCCTGCAGGCGCGCGCCGCCGGGCGGGGCGGCGGGGGACGAGCCGCCCGGCCGGGGCGCGGCGACGGGCCGGCCGAGCAGCCGGAACCCGCCACCGGGCGGGCTGGAGGGTCGGGGGACGGCGCCGGGCGGGGCGGCAGGCTG
>WQXW01000331.1 GCA_009781575.1 Solirubrobacterales bacterium | reverse complement strand
CACCAGCACGTGATGAACTTCGCCGCCTATCGCCACAGCGAAGGCGGCGGCCCCTCGCCCTGGCCGTGGACGCTCGCGCTGGTCGTGATCGCCGCCGCGGCCGGCGTGGGGATCACGCGCGGGGGATTCAATGGGCGGGCGCGCGTGGCGCTGGCGAAGGTGAGCGCGCGCGGGCCTGAGTGACGCTCCCTGCGACGCTCAACGCGGCATGTCGGGTTCCTGCTCAGGTTCGCCGCTCGGCGGCTGCAGCGACGCTCGCGTCGATTACGAGCAAGCTCAGTGCGCGTAGTCGCGGTCTGCGCGGATGATCGCGGTCCAGTCGGGTTGCGGCGTGCCGTCCTCAAAAGTGCGCCACACCTTCGGCAGCGGCGCGTGCTCGAGGTCTGTGTTCTCGACCACGAGTCGCGCCCGGGGAACCTCGCCGGGCTCGTGCCGAAGGGCGCCCACGACTGCGGCAACCACGAGTGGTACCGCGCAGATGAGGGCACTTGGCGGTGCTATCACTGCCGGCTCGGCGAGACGGGATCCTCGCCGTGGACAAGCGAGGAGCACCTTCAGTATGCGCTTGGTGGAATCGATGCCACCTTGCGCGGTCTCGCGCTCGGTGATGCGCCGCGACGCGAGCCGCAGGTCGCGGAGCTGCTGCGGCTCATCCGGGAGGTGCGCGACCTGCTTCCCGAGCAGATGAAGCGCCTGGAGCAACTCGAGAAGCTCCCGACTCCGATCTGCCGGCGCTCGTCCAGGTTCTTCAGAACGGCTGAATCGACAAGTCGCGTGGGCGTACGAACGCCGCTCGGCGACGTGCCCGAGAACGCCGGGCGGTGATGCGCTCGAGTATTCCGTCTCTGTTGCGGCGTACTCTGCGCGGCCGTGGAGGAGATTGCCCCAACAACTCGCGTGGGCGCTGAGGCACTTGTGCGCGCCGCGCAGGCGAGCTAGCCTTGTGGCCGTGCCAGCAAACGCACCGAGCGTCACGACCGCCGAGGAGCTCTGGCGCATGCCGGGCGATGCGCTCCGCCGTGAGCTGGTCCACGGGGAACTGCGCGAGATGAGCCCTGCGGGCGCCAGGCACGGTCGGGTCGCATCGGCCGTGGGTGGACTTCTGCGTGCCCATGTGAGTCAGACCGGCTGTGGCGTCACGTTTGGCGCGGAGACCGGCTTTGTGCTCTCCCGCGACCCCGACACGGTGCGCGCGCCGGATGCGGCGTTCATCTCCAGGGCGCGATTCGCGGCGGTGGGCGACACGGAGAAGTTCTGGCCCGGCGCGCCCGACCTCGCGGTGGAGGTCCTCTCACCGCAGGACAGCTTTCAGCGCGTGCAGGAGAAGGCGCTCGAATGGATCGACTCCGGCTGCGCGGCCGTGATGGTGCTCGACCCCGACAGGCGCAGCGCGACTATCTACCGACCTGGTGGGCGGGCACAGGTCCACGGCGTCGGCGAGACACTCGACCTCGACGACGCCGTGCCCGGCTTCACCGTTGTGGTCCAGGAGTTGTTCGACTAGCTCGCCGGTCGGCGGCTCGCCGGGATTCGCTGCCTACCTCGGCAGCTGCGTGGTGGGCGGCACCGGTTCGATCGCCTTGTTGGCGCGGGGCGCCTTGAAGTAGCCGCAGCGGAAGCTCTCCGGCGCCGACACCGGCTCGCCGCCGGCCAGGCCGCCCTTCTGTTCGTTGCTGTACACGGTCACGTATTGGGCTGACGCCGGCGCCGGTTCGGTGTAGGAGCCCGCCGCTTCGGAGCCTCCGGTTGTGGTGACGAGGGTCGAGCTCATCTCGCGCTCGTCCTTCAGGCCCAGCGGTTCGGTGTCCAGTGTGGCGGTTTCCATGTTTTCGTGAATCTTTCCCTCCAGCAGCACCTGCTTGGCCGCGCCGATCAGCTGCGCGGTGGAGGGGAGGAAGCCGCCTTCTTCCACACACTTCTGCGAGGCCCAGAACCAGTTGTTGAAGCCCTTTTCGTTCAGCTGCAACGGGTGGGGGCCGCGTTCCAGGCACCACGTGCCCATGTCGACCGCCGCGGGGGGGCACGACGGTTCGAGTTCCGAGCGCGACTTGCCGTCGATCTGTGACGCGTTGCCCACCACAGGGATCGCCTTCGCCGGGAATCGCCCGGTTTTGCCGAGCAGCAGCACGCCGCCGGGGTAGGGCACCGCGCTCACACGGTGTCCGTCGATCCTCTTGGGGGTGTGACGGTGTGTGTTGCTGTGACGATGTGTGTGGCGCCCCGCCAGCGCGTGCTCCAGGGTGTGGCGCGCTGCGTCCGCGATGCCACTCATCGTGATCACGAGCGCCAGGATCGAGACAACCAGCGATGGTGTGACACGCTCTCTCATAGTGTCGACCGCCCCGCCCGCGCCGCGCCGCCGCGCGCGCTAACCGCCTTTGGCGGCGCCCGCCGGCATCTTGTAAAAGCCACAGCGGAAGTTCTGTGGCGTCGACACCGGCTCGCCGCCCGCCAGGCCGCCGTGCTGGTTGTCGGAGAACACGGTCACATACTGCGCGGTCTGCGGTTCCGGCACCGCCGGCACGGGGACGGGGTTGGGTTCGCCCGCCCTTGGGTTGCCGAGCGAGCCTTCGCTCACACCCTCCGATCCCGCCGCGTCCGAGCCGGCCGCGGTGGTGATCAGGGTCGCCGACATTTCACGCTTGCCCCCCAGTCCGGGGCCGCCCTCGAGGTCCACCAGCTTGGCCGCGCCCACCAACTCCGACGCCGACGGCAGAAAGCCCCCGAGTTCCGCGCACTTCTGGTTGACCCAGAAGTAGTTGGCCTTGCCCGCTTCTTCTTTGCTCACCGGGTACGGCTGCTTTTCCAGACACCACGTGCCGAGATTGGCTGTGTTCGCCGGGCAGAGCGGTTCGAGGTCGTTGGCCGTCTTGCCACCCACCCTCAGCGTGTCCGCCACCGTGGGGATCGCCGCCGCCGCGAACTTGCGGTTTTTGCCCAGCAGCAGGATTCCCCCGGCGTGCGGCTTGGTGCTCACCGGGTGGCCCGCAAACATCTTCGT
>WQXW01000330.1 GCA_009781575.1 Solirubrobacterales bacterium | reverse complement strand
GTGGAACTCGCTTAGCGAGCGCGGGTAGTGCTTTTCGGCTTGAGGACTAGCGATCCGGCCATTCTACTCCGGTTAGATGGATACCCCACTTTGTTTTAAAGATTGGTTCCGCGCGGAACGAATCCTCTTTTTGAATCCCCCAACGCCGCCTGCGACAGGTGTGTTCGAGAGAGTGAGCGCGCGCGCGTAATCGCCTATCCATCGTCTATCCCGGGTCGGGTGGGGAGCGCGCGAACAGGCTCCGCGGCCAAAGCCGCCGCGCGCGCACCACGTTGAGCTCGGCGGCGATCACCGTGACCTGGCCGCCCAGGTAGAGCCAGGTCAGCAGGCCCAGCACGAAGGCGAAGAGGCCGGAGGTGTCGCGCGCGTGGCGCACCACGTGGTCCACGTAGTAGCTGCCGAGGTGCTGGAGGATCTGCCACAACACGGTGGCGAGCAGCACGCCGGGCAGCAGATCGCGCGTGGGCACCTCCTCCACGGTCATCAGGCGGAACACCAAGAAGAACAGCAGGAGGTTCCCGGCGAGCGCCAGCAGCACGCCCGCCAGCACCGCAACCGCGCCACCGGTGGTGGCGGTGACAAAGCCGGCGGCGGCGGTGGACACGATCGCGAGCAGCCCGAGCCCGGCGATCGTGGCCAGCCCGCGCAGGCGCCAGCCGACGAAGCTGGGCCGCCGGTCGGCGGGCACCGCCCAGACGCGGTTGAACGTGTTCTGGGCCGCGCCGGTGAGGCCCAGGCCGGCGAGCAGGGAGCCGACCACCCCGATCGCCAGCGAAACGGGACTGCCTTTGATCGAGTGCACGTTCGCCTGCAGCTGGGTGCCGATGATCGGAAACTGGCTGAGCGTCGAGTGGAGCACGCTGTCCTGCGCTTCGCGATTCCCCTGCAACACGAAGCCGAGGATCGTGACGAACGCGAGCAGCAGCGGCACGATCGAGAAGAACGCGTAGAACGCGATCAGCGCGCCCATGTGAGCGCCCTGGTCGTCGCTGTACTTCTTCAGCACCGCCACCGCCGCGCTCAGTCGAGGCCGGCGCATCTGAAAGCGATCGATCGCGTGAATGCGCTCGGAGAGGTTGGACGCGATCGAGGAGCTCATCTCGCGGGCGGAAAATTGAGGGGGGGTCGGGCGAGGCTCGGCGGCGACATGCTGCCGTGTCTACCAGTTGGCAGGAGAGAGTGGGATCGCGTGCGCCGCTCGCCGGGCTGCGCGACCCCGCCGAGCAGGTCGCCCTGGTGGCGCGGGCCCGGCGCGAGATGCTCCTGCGCGCTCACGGCCATCGCCTGGGCCGCGAGGATCTCGAGGACTGCTTCTCCCAGGCCACGCTCGAGCTGGTGGCGCGCTCGAGGCGCGGGCGCGGCTTCGCCTCCGCCGCGCACATCGCCAACGCGCTGGAGCAGCGCTTCCTCTCCCGCGTGCTCGACGTGCGGCGCGCGCTCGGCGGGCGCAGCCCGCTGCAGGCCGCGCTCCGCGACGCGCTGCCGATCGCGGGGATCGCCCGCGAGGAGGGGTGCGAGCCCGCGGATCCGGGCGGGTCGGTCGAGGAGCGGGTGATCCTGCGCGCCGAGCTCGCCTGGGTGTTGAGCGTGGTGAGCGAGCTGACCCCCGACCAGCGCCTCGTGCTGGCCTGCCAGGTGGGCCTCCAGATGAGCTCTGTCGAGTTCTGCCGCCGCTTTGGCTGGTCAGCAGACAAGTTTCACAAGGTGGGACAGCGTGCGCGTGCGCGGTTGCGCCGGCTCTCCGAATCCGCCAGCGGCGCCGGAGTCGGCGCCGGAGTCGGAGTCGGTGAAGAGCGCGTGCGCGCCAGGATCCCGGTGGAGCGCGCGTGCGAGCAGGTGGGCGTCCACGCGATCGTGGAGCGGTCGGAGTAGGTGCCGAGACCCACCTATGAAGATCGCTCCCCCAACACATAGGCGCGTCTCACCGCGGGATGCCGCCGGCCGCCTCGCTGGACGGCCGCGCGGCAAGGCAGACCCACCCGCCCATGGCCGGGAGCCGGACGGCAGAGACCGGCTCCCGGCCATCTCCTTAGCGTGCGGCTCTCCTGGAGGGACGAGGAGTCCGCTTGTTGAAGCGGTTTTCTCGGCTGGTGCTGCTTCTGACCTGTCTCCTGCGACGCCGACGATCGGTGTGGGTGTCCAAGTCGCTTGCCTCTCTAATCAGTTTGATCGGCTCGACCGACAGCGGCCGATCAAATCGATCAAAGAGGCAACACCGCATGCCCCCTCACAGCTCGAACTCCGGGAGCGGGCGGGCGCTCCAGCGGTGCCGGCTGAGCTCCGAGTGTTTCGTGTTTTGTTTTTTGGATTCGTTGCGCGCGGAACGAATTCTCTTTTTGAATCCACCAACGGCGCCTGCGACAGGTGTGTTCGAGGCAGTGGTTGTGCCCACAGGAGAGCCGCACCCATCTCCTTACGCGCCAAGCGGAGAGTGTGAGCATGCCGCGACGGGGGGCGCCACAGGTGTACTGCGTGTACGACGAGCACGACGCGTTCGATCCGGATGTGTTGCTCGAGCCGACCTCGGCGCCCGACCGGAGGCCGGGGTCCGACCGGAGGCCGGGGTCCGACCACAGGCCCGTGCTCCACCCCGGGCCGGCGTCCGCTCCATATGTGGTGCTCGAGCCGGACGCGGCGTTCGACCTGAGCACGGTTGACGTGAGCGAGGCGTTCGAGCCGGATCCGCTCGACCGGCACGTGGCGTTTGACCTGAACGAGCCGCCCGACTCCAACCCGGCACCCGACCCGACCCCGGCGCCCGACCCGCTCGCGGTGCTCGATTCGGAGCCGCCACCCCACCCGCGCGTGGTGCCCGACCCGAGCCTTGCGTTCAAACCGAGCCCGCCGTCCAGTCCGGAGGTGAGTCAGCCGAACGCCTCACCGGTGACGGTCGATGCCGGCCAGGGCGAGCACGTCGGCCAGGGTGAGAACACGGGCAGTGGCGTGCACAGCGGCCCACGCGAGCACACCGGCGTTGGCCAGCGCACCGGCCAGGGCGAGCACACCACTCACACCATC
>WQXW01000329.1 GCA_009781575.1 Solirubrobacterales bacterium | reverse complement strand
GTGCGAAGAGCGCCACACAGCCGGCGACCTCCCGCAGCTCCCCGAGCACCCGGTCGGCGCGCTCGCCCACCTGCTGCGCGCTCTCCCCGTCCGGCGCGCCGTCGCGCCAGAGGTTCCAGCCGGGCCGCCCCGCGCGAATCTCCTCGCCCGTGAGCCCCTCATAGCGTCCGTAGTCCCACTCCCACAGATCCGCGCGGGGCGCCGCGCCCTCCGCGAGGCCGCTCAGCTTGCACGTCTCGCGCGCGCGCCGCGCGGGGCTGCAGAGCACCCGCTCGAAGCGCCACCGCGCCAGCGCCGGCGCCAGCGCCGCCGCGCGCACGCGCCCCTCCTCGCTCAGCGCCAGGTCGGTGCGGCCGGTGTGCCGGCCCGCGCGGCTCCACTCGGTCTCGGCGTGGCGCACCAGCACGATTTCGCGAGGCCCGCCCTCGCCGCGCTCGCTCACCGCTCCGCGTCGGGCGGGGCGTCGGGCGGGGCGCCGGGCGGGGCGGCGGCGGCGCCGGCGGCGGCGTCGTCCACGATCACCTCGAGGCGCTCGCGGCGCAGCAGGCTGACCGGCGCGCGCGGGGTGGGCTCCCCCAGCGCGGCGGCGACCGCGGGGGCCTTTTCCGCGCCGGTGGCGATCAGCACACAGCGGCGCGCGGCGCGGAGCATCGCGAGGCTCAGCGTGATCCGCTCCGGCGGCGGCTTGGGCGAGTCGTGCACGCCCAAGCAGATGGCCTGCGCGCCCACGTGCAGCGCGGGCGCGTCGGGAAAGAGCGAGGCCACGTGGCCCTCGGGGCCGGTGCCCAGCACCGCCACGTCCAGCGCCGGCAGTCCCTCCACGCAGGGGGGCACGCAGCTGCAGAGCAGCTCCGCGTAGAGCTGCGCGCCCGCATCGGCGCCCAGCTCGCCCCGCATGCGCTGCACGCGGCGCGGTGGCGAGGGCAGTCGCTGCAGCAGCGCCGTCTGCACCGTGCGGTAGTTGCTCTGCTCGTGCTCGGGCTCCACGCAGCGCTCGTCCACGAACCACAGCTCGATCGCGTCCCACTGCACGGCCTGCTGTGCGAGCAGCTCATAGGTGCGCAGCGGCGTGCGCCCGCCGCTCAGCGCCACGCGCGCGACCTCGTGGCGCGCGCGCGCCTGCTCGAGCAGCTCCGCGATGCGGCGCGCCGCCCACGCCGCCACGCGCTCGTCGTCAGGGAGGGTGGTCACGCCCGTCACGCGCACAGCTCCCACGCGGCGCGCAGCGCGGGCTGGTAGGAGGGGTCGCGCAGCAGCGACTGGCGGATGCCCTCGCCGAGGATCCCCGACTCGCCGCGCGAGGCGCCGAGGATCGTCCACGCGCGCTCATCGCCGCGGGGGGAGCGACGGTGGGTGCGCAGCCCGCCCGCGCCGCGGTCCAGCGCGATGCGCCGCCCCGAGGCGGTGTGGAGCGTGATGCCCGCCAGGCCGCGCACCTGCTGCGCGGGGCTGGGGCTCAGCGACAGCGAGATCTCGCCGCGGCGCGAGCGCGCGCGCCCGGAGAGCCCGCGACCGTGCGCGACCAGGGGGCTGCCGCGCCAGTGCAGGCGCGAGGCCAGCCAGCCGGACACCAGCAGCGCGGCGATCGCCGACTGGGGGTGGTGGCGGATCTCCACCGCGGTGATCTTCGAGAGCTCCGCGCGCATCGGGGGCGGGTCGAAGGCCGCCGCGATCCGCTCGCGCCACGGGGTGGAGCGCAGCCACGCCAGGTCCACCACGTAGGAGCGCTCGACCAGGTGGCACGCGCGGCGCAGCGCCTCGGTGCATTCGGGCTCATCCACCGAGTCGATCAGCACCGACTGCGCCAGCCCCAGCAGCGCGTCGACCACCTCGCCGTTGCGGTGCGGCGACCACAGCAGCGTCGGCAGGTCGCTCACCAGCAGCGGCGCCGCGATCGTGGGGAGGTCGTCCAGGTGCGCGTCGCCCAGCTCCACCACCACCGTCTCGCGCAGCAGCGCCAGCTGCCCCGGGGTGGGGTCGCCTTCGGCCTCGACCGTGGCCCTGGCGTCCAGCCGCTCGCGCCCGGGGGTGTGGGAGAGCAGGATCAGCCGCGAGGCGTGGTAGCGCTCCACGCCGCGCAGGCGATTGGAGATCTCGCCGCTCCATTCGCTCTCCACGAACGCCAGCATGTTGAGCACGCGCGCCGGCACGTAGCCGCCGTTTTCGGCGTGGCGCGCGGCCAGCATCTCGCGCAGCGCCTCTTCGACCGCGTCCGGGGTGGTGCCCTGCTCGCTCCACAGTGAGTGGCTCGTGGGCGCCATCAGATCGTGCGCCAGGCGTGCCCTTCGCGCAGCAGCTCGCCAGCTTGCGAGGGTCCCTGCGAGCCCGCCTCATAGCCGTCCAGCGGCTCGCTGGACTGCGCCCACGCCTGCAGGACCGGGTCGCAGATGGTCCACTGCGCCTCCACCTCGTCGTTGCGCGTGAAGAGCGTGGGGTCGCCGCGCATCGCGTCGGTGATCAGCCGCTCGTAGGCCTCCGGCGACTGTGACAAAAAGGAGGTTCCGTACAGGAATTCCATGTTGACCGGCCGGATGCTCATGCGCGTGCCGGGGATCTTGGCGCCGAGCTGCAACGACACGCCCTCGTTGGGCTGCACGGTCATCACCAGTTGGTTGGGCCTGATGCCCAGCGAGCCGTCCTCGCTGAACGCCAGGTGGGGCACCGGCTTGAGCGCGATCGCGATCTCGGTGAGCCTGCGCGTGAGGCGCTTGCCGGCGCGCAGGTAAAACGGCACGCCGGCCCACCGCCAGTTGTCCACCTCCAGGCGCAGCGCGGCGTAGGTCTCGGTGCTCGAATGCGCGCGCACCCCTTCCTCCTGCAGATATCCCGGCACGTCTTCGCCGCCGGAGTGCCCGGCGGTGTACTGGCTGCGCACCGCCATCTCCGGTATCTCCTGCATCAGCGGCGGGTGGATCGCGTGGAGCACCTTGACCTTCTCGTTGCGCACCTCTTCGGCGTTGAAGTTGACCGGCGGCTCCATCGCGACGTGGCAGAGCAGCTGCAACATGTGATTCTGGATGAG
>WQXW01000328.1 GCA_009781575.1 Solirubrobacterales bacterium | reverse complement strand
AGTCGCGCACTCTGCCGGGCGGCAGCCACGCCGCGAAGCGCGCGGCGCGCACGGCGCCGCGCACGCCAACCGGCAGCAGTCCGTCCTGCAGCGGCGCACGTCGCACGACGACCCACGGGGCGCGTAAGAGCGCCTCAGTCACCCATCCCGGCGGGGGCGACGCGCCCAACAGGGCAGCGGCGCAGTCGATGCGCAGCAGCGAATGCGTCTGCATCCTCAGACCGCGTCCCATGCTTGCGCGAGCCGCCGGCGAACCTCGATCGAGGCCGCGCGCGTGGCGCGTGCCGCGTCGGACTCGAGCCGCGAGCTCAGGTCTCGGGGAGCACCGCGCGCGGTCGCCACGGCGGCGGTCAGCTCACCGCGTACCCGCTCGACATCGGCTGGGCCCGGTGCGTCCGCGTTCACCCCGCGGATCAACCGATGCACCAGCCCGAGTCTGTTGAAGGAGCGCACGTCGTAAGCCATCGGCACGATGCGCTCACCGAGGTCCTCGAGCGCTTCCACCGGGCGGCGCGTCACACGCGCGGCGGACTCCTTGCTCATGGCGTGCACCAGCACTTCGGGCGAGTCGAGCGCCAGAATGCGGTTCGCCTGGTAGCCGTGCGTAAGAAAGCCGCCGGACATGGCTTTGCCGACCAGCAGCGCAATCACCGGATGCCCGGCGAGCCGCGCGCTCGCGTAAGCGTCGGCCGCCGCGGCGCCGGCCAGATGGATGCCGAGCAGCTCCTCGCGCCTCCCATAGGCCTGGCTGGTGACATCCACCAACGCGATGAGCGCGCGCGGCCTCTGGTTTTGATCCTCGCTCATCGTGCCGCGCACCTGCTGCGCGAGCGTCCAGGCCTCATCCAGGCCGACCTCGCCGCATCGTGCCCGCGGGAAGCGATTCTCGCCGTCGGGGACGACGGCAATGAAACGCGCGAGCTCCTCCCCGAGCGGCGCGTCCGCGATACGCACTGTGCGCGGCGCGGACGGCAGCAGCCCGTCCTGGCCGGTCAACGCCTGCAACCAGCGCAAGCCGCGCGCCGCCAGGCCGCGTGGCGCAGGGTTGGGTTGCGCGCTCACGGTTCGCCCTCCCGCGCCCACAGTGTCCGCAGCGCCTTCGGGCTCGGCGGGTGCCCGGGGTCGATGCCGGCCAGGCGCCGGCAAAAGACCTGCACCTGCTCGCTGCGCGGGGGGGCCGTGGTGTTGAAGGCCTCGCGCACCTGCGCCGCAATGGCCCCGACGTCATCCTCCACCAGCACATCGGCCAGGCCGGTCGCATGGCGTTGCTCGCCGCCCATCAGGCCCCAGACCTCGGCGCCGTCCATGGAGTCGAGCTCCGCAATGCCGGCTTCCTGCTCGATCACTTCCGGCCCGTTCATCCCCAGGCGCGCCTGACGTGTGACGATGAGGCGGCTGCACAGCGCGGCGGCCAGCGACATGCCTCCGAAGCAGCCGACCAGGCCTGCGACGACGCCCACGACCGGTACGTGACGGCGCAGCGCTACGATGGCGGCATGGATCTCGGCGATGGCCGCGAGACCGAGATTCGCCTCCTGCAAGCGCACCCCGCCCGTCTCGAGCACCAGCACCGGGCGCACCGGGCGGCCCCGCTCGCAGTCGCGCAAGGCTAACTCGAGCGCCCCGGCGATCTTCGCGCCGGAGACTTCACCGATGCTCCCCCCCTGGTAAGCGCCCTCGATCGCCGCCACGACCGCGGGCTTACCGTCCACGCGGCCGCGCGCAACCACCACGCCGTCGTCGGCTTGGGTAACGACGCCCTGCAGCGGCAGCCAGGGGGACTTCATTCGGTCGAACGGACCGAGCAGCTCGCGGAAGGTGTCGGCGTCGAGGATGGCCCGCGCCCGCTCGCGCGCGCGCAACTCGATGAAGCTGTCGCGCATCGGCAGGTTCACGCGCGCAACGCCTCGGCCGCCTGTTCGAGCCTGAGCATCACGACCCCCGGCGTCGCGCCGAAATCGTTGATCTCGATGGCCGCGGCGCCATCGAAGCGGCTGAAGAAACGATCGAGCACGTTCTTCCAAACCGCGCCGAACCCCGGGACGCTCGTGGTCACCGTCACGTGCGCACGGCCGTCGGGCGATGGCTCGAGCAGAACCTCGAGATCCCCGGAGCCGACGACGCCCACATGGACGCGGCTGGCGACCGCCTCCCGTGCCGGATAGGAGAAGCTCAGTGATTCCATTACGCCCTCGCACAGGCTGCGGATTGCACATCATCGAGAAACAAACAGGCCGCTAGCAGATCTGCGCAGCCACCGGGTGAGGCGTGACGGCGCAGCAGCTCGGCATCGAGCGCGAGCAGCGCGCGCCATCCGGCCGCGGTCGCAGTTCCCCCGTGCGCAAGCACGCGGCGCGCGCCGCGCTGCGCGGCGCCCACGGCCGGCCAGCCCCCCCGATGCAGCAGACACGTGTCAACGAGGCTCGCCATGATAGCCATCAGCGCGTCCAGCCGCGCGCAGGTCTCGTCGCCGCCGCCCCCACGCGCGCGCCGCAGCGCGGGGAGCCCCACCTCGAGCACGTGAGGAAAGCCCGCGGCCGCTTCGCCGCGCGCGCCGGAAACGCCGAAGCGGACGCAGGCGCGCGAGCCGTTGCTCGGCACGTGCGGAGCGTTGCGATCGGGCAGCCGCGCGAGTCCCGCGGCGATGCCCGCAATCGTGCCGGCCGTGCGCTGCGCTCGAGCGCAGGCCAGCGCGGCCACCAGCAGCCCCAGCACCCAGATCGCGCCGCGGTGTGCGTTGCTGCCGCCGGTGGCGCAGAGCATGAGTTGCTCGGCCTCCCGGCCGATGGCGCCGAGTGTCTCACGCAGCGCGAGATCGGGTTCGCGGCCCGTGGCGTGCAGCGCCATGCGGTGGAAACTCCCGCGCAGCGCCTCGGCCGAGCGCAGCAGGCGTCCGAGATCGAGATCGTGATGTGCGCCGCGCCCGCGCTGATCGACCAGCGCGGGTTTGGGCGTGAGCAGCGCCTCCGCGACCAGGGCTCTCACGGCCCGGTCGGCGAGACGTTCGGCGCGCGAGGACGCCT
>WQXW01000327.1 GCA_009781575.1 Solirubrobacterales bacterium | reverse complement strand
TCGCCGCGCTCCTGCGCCTCCACGTACTGCGTGATCGCCCCGATGTAGTTGCCCAGGTGCTTGCGCCCGGTGGGCTGGATGCCGGAGAAGATGCGCACCGCCACTCAGCCCCCGGCCGCCGGGGAGGCGCCGCCCGCCGGGGAGGCGCCGCGCGCCGGCTGGGCGCCGCCCGCCGCCTCGGCGCCGCCCGCCGCCGCGAGCTCCTGGCGCACGATCGGGCGCTTGGCGGCGGTGACCTCGTCGAGGCGGCGCACCGGCGTGGAGTGGGGCGCGGTGCGCGCGATCTCGGGGTCGTGGGCGGCCTCGCGCAGGATGCGCGCGATCGCCTCGGCGAAGGCGTCGAGCGTCTCGCGGGTCTCGGTCTCGGTGGGCTCCACCATGAGCGCCTCCTCGACCAGCAGTGGGAAGTAGACGGTGGGCGGGTGGAAGCCGAAGTCGAGGAGGCGCTTGGCGAGATCGAGCGTGCGGACCTGGAGGTTGCGCTTCATCGGGGCGCCGCTGAGCACGAACTCGTGCATGCACAGCTCGCCGTAGGCGAGGGGCAGCTGCTCGGCCACGCCCAGCGCGCGCAGGCGCGCGAGCAGGTAGTTGGCGTTGAGCACCGCCGACTCGGACACGTCGCGCAGCCCGTCGGCGCCGAGCGAGCAGATGTAGGCGTAGGCGCGCACGAAGCAGCCGTAGTTGCCCTGGAAGCCGCGCAGCCGCCCGATCGAGTCGGGTCCGGCGTCCTCCAGGGCGAAGGAGCCGTCCCCGTGGCGGCGCACGCGCGGGCCCATCAGGTGGGGCTCGATGCGATCGGACACCGCGATCGGGCCGGAGCCGGGGCCGCCGCCGCCGTGGGGCTGGGTGAACGACTTGTGCAGGTTGAAGTGCACGATGTCGAAGCCCGCGTCGCCGGGGCGCGAGAGGCCCATGATCGCATTGAGGTTGGCGCCGTCGTAGTAGAGCGTCGCGCCCACCCGGTGCACGATCTCCGCGATCTCGAGGATGTTGGGGTCGAAGATGCCGAGCGTGTTGGGGTTGGTCAGCATCAGGCACGCCACCCCCTCATCGGCGCGCGCGCGCAGGTCGTCGAGGTCGATGCCCCCGCGGGCGTCGCTGGAGAGCTTGACCACCTGCAGGCCGGCCATCGTGACGGTGGCGGGGTTGGTGCCGTGCGCGGTGTCGGGGATCAGCACCTTGGTGCGCCGCTGGCCCCGAGATTCGTGGTAGGCGCGGCTCAGCAGCACGCCGGCGAGCTCGCCATGCGAGCCGGCGGAGGGCTGTAGGGACACGTGGGGCAGCCCCGAGATCTCCGCGAGCGCGCGCTCCAGGCGCCACATCAGCTCGAGCGCGCCCTGCGCGCGCGCGTCGTCCTGCAGCGGGTGCAACCGCGCGTGGCCGTCCAGCGCCGCCACGCGCTCGTGCACGCGCGGGTTGTGCTTCATCGTGCACGAGCCCAGCGGGTAGAAGCCGGAGTCGAGGTCGAAATTGCGCTTGGAGATGCGCACGTAGTGGCGCACGATCTCGGGCTCTGAGACCTCCGGCAGGCGGGGCGGCTGCGCGCGGCGCGCCCCCGCGGGCAGCAGCTGCGCGGGGTCGACCGGGGGCACTTCCAGCGGCGGGCAGTGGAACGCGCGCCGCCCCGGCGCGCCCTGCTCGAAGATCGTGCGGGTCTCGCTGGTGCCCGGGCTCGCCTCGGCGCGCGTGCTCGCGCTGGCGCTGGCGCTGGCGCTCGGGCTGGCGGTCCCGCTCGGGCTCGCGCCCGCGTTCGGGCTCGGGCTCATGCCAGCGCCGCCTGACGCTCGGCGGCCACCGCGGCGCCAAGGACCTCGGCCAGCCGCTCGATGTCGGCGCGGGTGCGGCGCTCGGTGATCGCCACCAGCAGCCCGCCGCGATCCTCCTCGCGGCCGGAGAGCGCGTGGATGTCGACGCCGGGGTTCACCCCGCGCTCGGCACAGCGCCGGCGCACCGCGGTGATGTCGCCGTCGACGCGCAGCGCAAACTCGCGCACGACCGGCTGTGGGTGCATCTCCTGCACGCCGTCCAGCGCCCGCAGCCGCTGGCGCGCGAAGTGGGTGCGCGCCAACAAGAGCTCGCCGAGCTCGACGATCCCGCGCCGCCCCAGCCAGCACAGGTACACCACGCCGGCCAGCGCGTTCAGCGCCTGGGCGGTGCAGATGTTGGAGGTGGCCCGCTCGCGCCGTATGTGCTGCTCGCGCGTTTGCAACGTCAGCACGAAGCCCCGCCGCCCCTCGGCGTCGCGCGTCTCGCCGGCGATGCGCCCCGGCATGCGCCGCAGGAACTCCGCCCGCGCGGCGAAGAACCCGAACGAGGGACCGCCGAAGTCCAGGCGGTTGCCCAGCGACTGGCCCTCGCCGACCGCCACGTCCACCCCGCACTCGCCCGGCGGGCGCAGCACCCCGAGCGTGATCGGGTCGACCTGCGCGATCACCACCGGCCCGCCGGCGCGCGCGCGCCGGGCGGCGTCGGCCAGGCCCTGCGCGTCCTCGACCGCGCCGTAGAAGTTGGGCTGGGCGAAGATCGCGGCGGCGGTGTGGGAGTCGATCGCGGCGGCCCACGCGTCGGGGTCGGTGAGCCCGTGGCGCAGCGGAACCTCCTCGATCTGCGCGCCGTAACCGGCGGCGTAGGTGCGCAGCGTCTGCAGCGAGTGGGGGTGCAGCCCCGCGGAGACCACGAAGCGGGAGGCGCCGGTGTGCAGGAGGGCCATGTACCCGGCGGCGGCCACCGCGCTGGGCCCCTCGTACACCGACGCGTTGGACACCGGCAGCGCGGTCAGCTCGGAGATGGCGGTCTGGTACTCGAACATCACCTGCAACCCGCCCTGGGAGACCTCGGGCTGGTAGGGCGTGTAGGGGGTCAGGTACTCCGAGCGGGCCATCAGCATGTCGATCAGCGCGGGCACGTAGTGGTCGTACATGCCGGCGCCGAGGAAGGAGAGCTCCTGCTCGACGCTCACGTTGCGCGAGGCGAGCGCGCGCAGGTGCTCGTAGACATCCTGCTCGGGCATGCCGTGCTGCTCGAACGTCG
>WQXW01000326.1 GCA_009781575.1 Solirubrobacterales bacterium | reverse complement strand
GCGCGTCCCGGGATTTTTGCCCACCGGGCGGCGCCGCTGCAGGTGAGCTATCTCGGCTACGCCGGGACAACGGGTGCTCCTTACATCGACTACCTGGTCGCGGACCGGACCGTGATCCCGCCGCACACGCGCCACTGCTACGCGGAGAAGGTCATCTATCTTCCCAACAGTTACTTCCCCACCAGTTATCCGTTCAACGAGCGCCAACGGCCCGCGGCGCAGCGCGAGCCTCCACGGCCGCAGCTCGGCCTGCCCGATACGGCGTTCGTTTTCTGCTGCTTCAACAGCGTCTACAAGATCAGCGCCAGCACCTTCGCCAGCTGGATGCGAATCCTCACCGCCGTGCCGGACAGCGTGCTGTGGCTGCTTTCCGCCAACCCGACGGCGATCCGTAACCTGCGCCTCCAGGCAGAAGCGCGCGGCGTCAGCGGTACGCGGCTGAGCTTCGCTGCGCCCTTGTCGCTGGCGGACCACCTGCCGCGCTATCGCGCCGCGGATCTGTTCCTCGATACGCTCCCGTGCGGTGCGCACACCACGGCGAGCGACGCTCTGTGGATGGGCCTGCCGGTGCTGACCCTGGCCGGAGAATCGCTGGCGGCGCGGGTCGCGGCGAGCCTGCTGACGGCGATCGGACTGCCGGAGCTCATCACCACCACTGGCGCGGGTTATGAGGCGCTGGCGATCGCGCTCGCCACCGACCCGCAGCGGCTGGCGGCGCTGCGCCGCCGCCTGCGGGCCAACCGATCGACCATGCCCCTGTTCGACACGCAACGCCTGACCCGCCATCTGGAGATGGGTTACGAGCAGATCTACCGGCGCCGCCACTGCGGTCTCGGTCCCGAGGACGTGTGGCTGCCGGCGGAACTGCCCCGCTAATTCGGCACGCGCCGGATCTGCGCGCCGAGCTGGGCGAGCTTCTCCTCGATCGCCTCGTAGCCGCGATCGATGTGATAGATGCGTCCGACGTCGGTGCGTCCCTCGGCGACCAGGCCGGCGAGCACCAGGCTCGCCGAGGCACGCAGGTCGGTGGCCATCACCGGCGCCGCCGTGAGCTTCTCGACCCCGCGAATGATGGCGGTGTTCCCTTCGAGGCGAATCTCCGCTCCCAGGCGGCGCATCTCCAGCATGTGCATGAAGCGGTTCTCGAACACCGTCTCGGTGATGGTGCCGACGCCGGCGGCCACGGTGTTGAGCGCGGCGAACTGCGCCTGCATGTCGGTGGGGAAAGCGGGGTACGGTGCGGTGCGCACGTCCACCGCTTTCAGCGTGCGGCCGCGCATGTCCACCTCGATCCAGCCGTCGCCCACGCCGACCTTCGCGCCCGCCTCCTGGAGCTTGATCAGCACCGCGTCCAGGTGCTCAGGGCGCGTGCTCTTGATGCGCACGTGACCGCGGGTGATCGCGCCGGCGACCAGGTACGTGCCGCTCTCGATGCGGTCGGGAAGCACTTCGTAGCGCGTGCCGCGCAGCCGCTCGACCCCGCTTATGACGATCTTGTCGGTGCCGGCGCCCTGGATCTTCGCGCCCATCGCCACCAGGAAGTTGGCGAGATCGACCACCTCGGGCTCGCGGGCGGCGTTCTCGATCACGGTCTCGCCCTCGGCGAGCGTGGCCGCCATCATCAGGTTCTCCGTGCCGGTGACGGTCACGGTGTCGAGCACCAGGCGCGCACCCCTGAGACGCGCTGCGCGGGCACGGATGTAGCCACCCTCGATGGTGATGTCGGCCCCCATCGCCTGCAGGCCTGCGACGTGGATGTTGACCGGCCGCGCGCCGATCGCACAGCCGCCCGGCAGCGACACGTCGGCGTGGCCGTAGCGCGCCACCAGCGGTCCCAACACCAGGATGGAGGCGCGCATGGTCTTCACCAGATCGTAGGGTGCGAAGCACTCGCGCAGCGTCGAGCCGTCGACCTCGATGCACATGCGCTCGTCGATGGTGACCGTCGCCCCCATCCTGCCCAGCAGCTCCACCGTCGTGGTGACATCCTTCAGATGCGGGACGTTCGCCACCACCACCGGATCCTCCGCGAGCAGCGCCGCGGCCAGAATCGGCAGCGTCGCGTTCTTGGCGCCCGAGATGCGCACCTCACCCTCGAGGGGTACGCCACCCTGGATCTGCAGTTTGTCCACGCTTCAGCGCTGCCCCGACTCTTCGGGTGTCAGCGCCTCGATCGACAGGGCGTGGATCTCGCGTCCCATCCGCTCGCCGAGCGCGCGGTAGACGAGCTGGTGGCGGGCGAGGGGCTTCAGCTGGACGAACTCGCGCGCGACCACGCGGGCGCTGAAGTGCGTGTGATCGTCCGATACCACCTGCACCTGCGCTCCGGGGAGGCCTGCGCGGATCAGCCGCGCTACGTCTTCAGGGCTCATGAGGCGATATTACATGGGCTGCCGGTGGGCACGCCTATAATGACCCGCATGCATCTGCCCCCGGCTCCGCTAGCCCCCGGCCCGGCGGCCGTTGACGATGAGCAACTGCTCGCCTCCGCGCGCCGCGCCCTCGGCATCGAAGTCCGTGCGCTCGAGACCCTCACACCGAGGCTTGGGGTGGCGTTTGTGCGCGCCTGCCGCATCTGCCTGGACTGCCCCGGGCGGGTGGTGGTGACGGGCATGGGCAAGTCCGGGCACATCGCCGGCAAGATTGCCGCGACGCTGGCGAGCACCGGTACGCCGGCGTTCTTTCTGCATCCGGCCGAGGCCGGCCATGGTGACCTCGGCATGATCACGCGCACGGATGCGGTGCTCGCCCTGTCCAACTCCGGCGAGACTCCCGAGCTCGTGCTGCTGTTGCCGCATCTGAAGCGCCTGGCGGTGCCGCTCATGGTGATGTGCGGCCGCACCGATTCTACGCTGGCGCGCGCCGCCACCGTGATGCTCGACGTGCGCGTTCCGGAGGAGGCCTGCCCGCTGAATCTCACCCCTACGGCCAGCACCACCGCCACACTGGCGCTGGGCGATGCGCTCGCGGTGGCGGTGCTCGAGGCGCGCGGCTTCACGCGCGCCGACTTCGCGCGCTCGCATCCCGGCGGC
>WQXW01000325.1 GCA_009781575.1 Solirubrobacterales bacterium | reverse complement strand
TGCAGACGCGCAAGAACGAGGAGTTTCAGGCGTTCTCGCAGCAGATCGGCCACTTTGAGCAGGATATTACCCAACTTGAGGATCGGGAGCTGGAGGTCATGGAGGCCATCGAAACCCACAAGCCCGTGCTGGCCGAGGCCGAACGCAACGGCGCCGGCAACGGGCGCCGTGGCGCCGGTGCCTCGCCGGAGCTGCTCGCCTCCGCCGCGATCCTCGGCGCCGAGGAGGAACGCGCCTCCCCGCCGCCCGCCGCCGCGGCCGCCGTCAAGGGCAACGGTGTGAGCGCCTCGCGCGGGGTCGCCGAGGATGAGGATGAGGACGAGGAGGACGACGTCGAGGATGAGAACGGGGAGGAGTTCGACGAGGACGACGACGAGCTTGGGCCCGTCGAGCGCGCCGCGCCCGATGAGGAGGACGACGACGAAGACGACGAGGACGACGACGAGCTGGCGCTGATCGGCGAGGAGCCCGACGAGGAGCCGGAGGAGGAGCCGGAGGAGCGCGAGGAGGAGCCCGACGAGGAGCTGCGCGATTGGGCCGACGAGGAGGAGGAGTCGCTTGCGGAGCAGCCCGAGGATCCCAATGCCGCCAAGCGCTTCTGGTTCGAGCACGCCACCGGCGCCGGCAAGACGGTGGCCGCGCTGGGCTTCGTGGAGGCCTCGCAGACCGGGGGCGTGCTGATCCTCACCCACCGGCGCAACCTCGTGGACCAGTTTCTGGGCGAGCTGCGCGCGCGCGGCTATTCCAAGCGGATCTCCGCGCCGCTGCTGAAGGACCGCGACTCGGCCACCGGGCCCGTGACGGTCGAGACATACCAGTGGTTCGTGCGCCACGCCGGCACGATCTCCGGCGCCTACACGATCGTGATCTGCGACGAGGCTCACACCGCGCTGGGGGAGAAGACCTCCGCCGCGATCCGCGCCTGGACCGGGCCGATCTTCATCGGGATGACCGCCACCGGCGCGCTGATCGCGCGTCACGTCACCGATCTCTTCCCCACGCAGACCTCGCGCTTCGATCTCGCGCAGGCCGCGCGGCGGGGCGTGATCGCGCCGCTGCGCTGCGTGCGCATCCCACCCGGCGTGGGCGTGAGGACGATCGCCAAAGTGCCGCTGCGCCGCGGCGAGGTCGACACCGAGTTCGACCAGGAGGAGCTGGCCCAGCTGTTGGACCAGCAGCCGTTCAACCTGGCCGCCGCCAACCTCTACAAGACCCGCTTCAACGGCGTGCCCGGCGTGGTGTATGCCGCCGGCGTGCGCCACGCCTACAACCTCGCCGAGGCGTTCCGCGCCGAAGGGCTCAAGGCGCAGGCCGCCTCCGGCGAGACGCCCAAGCGCGAGCTGGCTCTGATCCTCGCGCGCTACGAGCGCGGCGAGATCGACGTGCTGATCAACGCGCAACTGCTGGCCGAGGGGTGGAACAGCCCGCGCGCCACCGTGTGCATGCACCTCGCGCCCACCGCCTCCAAGCGCATCTACCAGCAGCGCGTGGGGCGCGTCACGCGCCGCCACCCCGGCAAGGAGGCCGGCCTGGTGGTCGACTTCGTGCACCCCGCCACCAAGCACGACGATCCCGTGGTCACGTTGCACTCGCTGCTCGACCGCGACGTCTACCGCGGCGGCGCGATCGTGGTGGGGCCGGTGCGCCGCGGCCGCGGCCGGCGCATGCGCGTGGAGCGGCGCGTGCTGCCGGTGTGCGCCGAGGAGGAGCGCCGCTTCGGCGTGTTCGAGCGCGAGCTGTGGCGCATCGCGGTCGAGAATCTCGACTACGGCGAGCAGCACGTGTGGGCCGCGCTGGCCGGCGCGCGCGTCACGCCCGCCGGCTGGCGCCGCGCGCGCGCGATGCTCCACTTCGACCGCGGCGGCGAGCTGAAGTCCCGCTTTCTGATCACCGCGGTGCAACGCAACCGCAACCCCCAACTGCGCCTGCGCGCGCTCAGCGACATCGCCGCGCTGCGCGACCCCGACACCTTCGACACCGCGATCGACATCATCGGCTCCTGGTCCCGCGAGGAGCGCCGCGAGGGGGTGAAGGTCATGCTGCGCGCGCTCGCCGAGCGCCGCATCGGCCGCCGCGACCAGGCCAACGCATGGATCTGGCGCATGGCGGAGTACACGCGCGAGGTGCACGAGGAGTACGCGGTGCAACGCTGGCCGGAGACCAAGCGCCTGCTGGGCCTGCTGGTCAACTCCTCCGGCGGCGCCCACGGGCGCAACGCGCGCCGGCTCGTGCACGCCGCGCGCAAGCAGGACCGCCGCCTGGCCGCCGCGCTGCTCGCCGCCGCGCTCGCCCACAGCCCCGAGGCCGAGGAGGTGCTGCGCGGCGCGCGCACGCGCATGGCGCGCAAGCCCCCCGCGCTCGCGCGCGAGCTGCTGCGCAACTTCCCCAAGCGCCGCGGCCGCGGCAACCGCCGCCGCCGGCGCGCCAAGGACGCCGGCGCGGGGGGCGCCGCCGCGGCCGAGCGGGATCCGGCGCGGGCCCGCGCCCACGCCAATGCGCAGGATGCCCCGCAGGGGCAGACAAGGGTCGTCGAGCGGGCGCAGGCAAATGGAGCCGGCTCCACCGACGGGCGCTCTCCCGAGGAGGCGCCCTCCGACGCGGTGCTGAGCGAGGCGCTCACGAGCGATGCCGCTCGCGCGGCCGACGCCAGTCGGACGGCCGACGCCGGTCGGGCGGCGAAGGGGAGTCGGGCGGCAAAGGCGAGTCGGGCGGCAAAGGCGAGTGGGGCGGCAAAGGCGGGTGAGCCCGACGCGCTTGCCCCCGGGGCCGGCGAGCAGCTCGAGCGCAGCGTCGAGGGCGCGCTGGACCGCGCCGGTGCCGAGCCCGCAGCTGGGCGGGAGGGGAGCGCCTGATCAGGCCCGGCGCGCGGCCGCGAACACACCTATCCTGAGGCGCCGTTGGTGGATTTGTTTGGGTGCGGCTCCCCTGGAGGGGACGCAGCCCAGCCGCGGCCGAGTCGGCGTGGTTGCCCCGACTTCACCGTCGATTCGCGCGCTCGCGCCGAAACGGCTGGGGCCTCCATCGACCTCCCGTTGCCTTCCCGCGTCA
>WQXW01000324.1 GCA_009781575.1 Solirubrobacterales bacterium | reverse complement strand
GGCAGCGGCTGGCCGACGGTGCCGAACTTGAATTTCTCCAGCGTGCACACGGTGGCGGCGGTGGCGGTCTCGGTCATGCCGTAGCCCTCCAGCACCGGCACCCCGCAGGCCCAGAAGAATTCGAGGATCTCGCGCGCGATCGGCGCGGCGCCGGAGGTGGCGTGGCGCACCTCGCCGCCGAAGATCGCGCGCACGTTGGCAAAGAGCTGGCGGTCGGCCTGCTCGAACGGCGCGCGCAGCTCCTCGGGAACGGCCTCGTGGCGGGCCATCATCTGGCGCACGGTCATCCCGAGCTCGACCGCGGCGGCGGCCTGAGCCTGCTCCTCGGGCGACTGCGCGGCGATCGCGGCCTGCGCGAGCGTGTAGACCTTCTCGAAGATGCGCGGCACCGAGGGCAGATAGGTGGGTTTGACCTCCATCAGCTCGGCCACGATCTGCGTGGTGTCGCCGCCGAAGTAGGCGATCGTGCCGCCGAGGTTGAAGGTGGCGAGCTGCACGAGCAGCGCGAAGGAGTGGGCGAGGGGGAGGTAGAGGTAGACCACCTCGTCGTCGGTGATCTGCCCGACGTGGCGGATCATTTCGATGATCGAGCGGTAGTTGCCGTGGCTGAGCACGCACCCCTTGGGCGGCCCGGTGGTGCCGGATGTGTAGATGTAGGTGAAAGGATCGTCGGGGCGCACGGCGGCGAGTCGCGCGTCGAGCTCAGCCCGATCGCGCTGGCGCCCCCGGCGGCGCACCTCCTCCAGCGCAATGGGCTCCAGCGGCGAGGGCTCGGCGGGGGGGTCCATCACGATCACCGTGCGCAGCTGGGGCACGCGCGCGCGGATCTGCTGGACCTTGGCGAGCTGCTCGGCGTTCTCGCACACGATCGCGCGGGCGTGGGAGTCGGAGATGACCCACTCGCACTCCTCGGGCGAGTTGGTCTGGTAGATGGGCACCACGATGGCGCCGATCTGGGTGGCGGCCATATCGACGTAGGACCACTCGGGCCGGGTGCCGGCGAGGATGCACAGCGGCTCGCCGGCGGGCACACCGAGATCGATCAGGCCCAGCGCGATCTCGCGCACGATCTCGTCGAGCTCCACGTAGGTGACGTCGTGCCAGACGCCGTCGCGCTTGTGGCGCACCGCAACATGATCGCCGTGGGCGGCGGCGGCGAGCGGGATCAGGTCGGCGATCGTGGCGGACCCCGTGGCGGGCCCCGTGGCGGGCGGGGCGGTGGCGCTGGCATCCACGGCAATACCTCCTCCTGGCTGGACTGGACCGGTCTCCCTCCACACGATCTTATGTCCTTGCGCAAGCGCACGCCAACGCCGGCGCGGAAGCGTCCGGGGGAGGGGCGTGGCGGGGGTGGGCGGCGGCGAGCGCGGGGCTCAGGGTCGGGCGAGCGCTGCGCTCAGGGGGGCGGCGCGAATGTGCGCTGGGGCGGCGGCTGGGGGTGGGGCTGGCGGAGGTTGGCCAGGAAGAGGCTCTTGTCGATGCGCCCCTGGAAGATGGGGACGCCGGTTTCGAGGCACGTGGAGAGGACTTCTCTGCGCCCTATCCCAGCTTCGCGCGCGAGCTCGGTGGGCGTCAGATGGTTTCCCATGTGGATCTCCTTCCGGGAGTGGCTTGCCCGACCACGTGTGCCGCCGGAGGCGGATGTGGCGCTATGTGGGGTGCCACATGATGACATCACCGGGCGGGGGGCGCTAGACGGGATTGGGGACGTCGAGGAAGAGGTGGCGCACGGGGAAGCGCTGGGCCAGGTGCTGGCCGAGCGCGCGGATGCCGAAGGTCTCGGTGGCGTGGTGGCCGGCGGCGATGTAGTGGATCGCGCCCTCCCGCGCCTGGGCCATGACCCGCTCGGTGGGCTCGCCGGTCAGGAACGCGTCGGCGTGGGCGGCGAGCGCGTGGGCGATGTAGTGGTTGCCGGCGCCGGATACGACCGCCAGGCGGGCGACCTCGGCGGGGCCGGAGTCGAACACGAGTGGAGGGCGCTCGGTGACACGCGCCACACGCGCGAAGAGCTCGCGGGCGGGCAGGGACGGCTCGAGGCGCGCGATGCACCCGATTGGCTGGTGGCGGTGCGGGGCGAAGGGCTCCAGCTCGGCGGCGCCCAGCGCGTGCGCGAGGAGCGCGTTGTTGCCGAGTTGAGGATGGGCGTCGAGGGGCAGGTGGTAGGCGGCGAGGCTCATCCCGGCATCGAAGAGGATCTCCAGGCGGCGCTTGAGCAGTGCGTCGATGGGCCCCGGGCCGGAGCCCCAGAAGAGCCCATGGTGCACCAGTACGAGCTGGGCCGGGGCGTGGGCGGCGAGCTCGAACAGCTCGGCGTGGGCGCTGACCCCGGTGGCGACGGTGTGGACCTCCTCGCGCCCCGGAACCTGCAGCCCGTTGGGCCCATAGTCGTCGAAGCGACCGGGCTCGAGCACGCGGTCGAGCTCAGCGAGGATGTCGCGCAGGAGAGCGGCCATCGCGGGGGCGACGATACCGGTGTGGGATACTGGAGCGAGCATCGGGGCGTGGCGCAGCCTGGTAGCGCGCACCGTTCGGGTCGGTGAGGTCCCCAGTTCGAATCTGGGCGCCCCGATTGGTTCAAAAACTCCGAACCCCAGCGAACACGGGCAAAACCCCCCGAAAACGCTGGGGTTCTGCGTTGGCCCATTCGCCCCGGTTTTCGGCACTTCGGTGGTCTGTCCGCCGCAAATCCGCCGCAGCGCAGCCGGAATCCGCCGCAAATCCGCCGCAGCGCCTGGGCCGCGGAGGAGCCGCCAGACCGCATTGGGGGCGTCCAACTGCGGCGCATTTCTGGCGGCTCATGGACGCCCTGAATGCGGCGTTGTCCAGCGGTCGAGTCGACCGTCGGAGTTGGGTCCATGGCGAGCTTCCGCCCCTTGCGCCTGTTGGGCGCCGGCACCTTCGCCGAGGTCTTCGACTGGCTCCGAACACGACAGGCATGGAGTCCTTGTGCGGGACGGGCTCACCGAGGAGCGGCTCGATGATGAGGGCGCCTGCATCCGCGTCCTATGTGGAGGTCCGCCTCACGAGGGGGCTGGACTACGACAACAGGCGGGG
>WQXW01000323.1 GCA_009781575.1 Solirubrobacterales bacterium | reverse complement strand
GGCCCGGCCCGAACGCGTTGCCGCCGTTGAGTTCGCCGTTGGGCGAGTGGTCGTCGTGCGCGTCGGCTATATAGGCGAAGGTCACCGGGATGCCGGACTCCTGCATCGTGGCCACATAGCCCAGCGTCTGCGCCGCCGAGGGGTCGAATCCGGGGAACCCCGGGTTGCCGTTTTCATCCCGCACAGGCTGAGCGCCGCGAGGGTTGCACGCCCTGCAGCCGGGGAAGCTGTAGTTGAACACATCCTTGACCGCCGGCGCGACGTCGGCGATCGCGTTGCCGGCGCCGAGGTTGGCTTCGGTTCCGTCGTCGGTGGTGTCCGGTTCACCGGTGAGCGCGGGGTCGACCTGCAGCGCGCCGAAGAGGCCCTTGAAGCCTTGGTAGCCCTGCGGCTCGTCGGGGAGCCGATCGGGCTGACCACCGGCGCACAGCCCGCCGGCGGCGCTGTCGGCCAGCGAACAGTGAATCGCGATGCCCTCGAAATCGGCGCTCGCCAGGGTGTTGTCCTTTTCGATGTCGTGGTCGCCGTCGACGTCGGTGGGCCCGAAGTTGTTGAACGAGAAGTTCGCCAGCGCGGCCTGTGGCGAATGCTCGCCGAACACCGTGGTGATGTCGCCGGAGGAGTTGGTGCGGGTGTTCTCGAGCTCCATGTTGGCGGTGGAGAATGCGCCCACGTCGCAGCCGGCGCGCGTGTAGGGCACCCACGGCGCCGGTGTGTTCTTGCCCCCGGTGGTCACCAGGTTGGGGGAGAGGTCGGCCCGGGAGAGAGGGTCGGTCCAGTAGGAGAACGCCGACGGGAACCCGCCAATCGAGCCGTTGGGTTCGAATTGGACATAGCTGTTGGACACGTTGACGCCGTTGCGGTCGGGATAGAGCCCGGTCAGGCTCGACACGATCCCGCCGGCGGTGTGTGAGATGAGAATCGTGTGGTCGTCGCTCAGCAGCGAGCCGTTGCCGGTGAGAAAGCCCTTCAGCGCCGGCATCTGTTCCAGATCGGACGGCACGTTCTGGCTGTCGCGCCGCAGGTGGGTGTTGTCGAACTGGATGTAAATCACGTGCTTGTACTGGGAGTTGGGGAAGGAGCAGGTCGAGGCCGGGGCCGCCGTCGCGGAGGGCGCCCCGCCGAGCAGCGCCACTGCACCCATCGACACAGCCATTGCGCACCCAAGCGCGGTGGCCCTCACCACGCCCGAGCCCCCCGGTACCGCTCGATCCCCCAGCATGCTCCCGCCTGACACGATCATGTCCTTTCCTCCTGGGTCCAGTGACCAGAACGCGTGATCCACACTAGGCTCGCACGGGTGGGCAATTGTGTTGTAATCGTGATCCGGTGGTTGACGGGGTGTGAACACGCCGGCAACCCGCGCGGCGGGGCCCGAGCGGGGATCACCGCGGCCCGCGCGTCCCCCGGGGGGAGCTGGGATCGCGGCAATCGCGGCAGCCCGCGCGGCGGGGCTGAGCTAGGATCCCCGATCACGATGGCGCCCGATCGCCTCTACTTCACCGACTCCGACGAGGCCAACGCGCTGATCGCCACCGATCCGATGGCGCTGCTGGTGGGGTTTGCGCTGGATCAACAGGTGTCGGTCCAGAAGGCGTTCGCCGGGCCGTGGGCGCTGCGCGAGCGGCTCGGCGCGATCGACGCCGCCACGCTCGCGGGCGCCGACCTCGAGGGCGTGTTCCGCGAGAAGCCCGCGATCCACCGCTACCCCGGCGCGATGGCGGGGCGCGTGCACGACCTCGCGGCACACGTGCTGGAGCGCTACGACGGCGACGCCGCGCGTGTCTGGACCGGCGTGGCGGACGCGAGCGAGCTGCGCGCCAACCTCGCCGCGCTGCCGGGCTTTGGCGATATGAAGATCAAGTCGCTGGGCGCGGTGCTGGCCAAGCGGTACGGTGTCAAGGCTGCCAAGCCGCTCGTGCCGGGGCACCCCACGCTCGGCGATGTGGACTCACCACAGGCGCTCGCCGACTACCAGGCGGCCAAGCGAGCGCACAAGGCGGAGTGGCGTACGATGAAAGTGGTGCCCGGCTGACGCCGGCCCGTTATGGGCGTGCGCGCGCTCGCGCTCCAGCGGGCGCCGCTCGAGCTCCGGCCGTTTCGTGTTTTGTTTTTTGGATTGGTTCCGCGCGGAATGAATCCTCTTTTTGAATCCCCCAACGGCGCCGCTGACAGGTGTGTTCGCGCCGCCAGACTGTAGTACGTTTTGCGCTACAGTGTGCGCGTGGGTCGGTCTCTTCATGTGCGCTTGGACCACAGCTCGGCGGCGGCGCTCGAGGTCGTGCGCAACGACGGGCTCAGCGACTCGGAGGCGGTGCGAACGGCTCTGCGCGAGGCTGCGGCGAGACGACGTGCGCGCTCATCGATCGCCGCCGAGGTTCGGCGGCTCGCAGCCGACGAGAGCGATCGAGCGGAGATGCGGTCCATACGTGAACAGATGGCAGAGCTGGCGCCAGAGTCGGTCGACTGAGGTGGTGCGCGGCGAGATATTTCGCCTGCCGGCACCGCGAGGCACGCGGGGCAGGGAGCAGCGCGGCGCGCGTTATGCCGTGGTAGTCCAAGCCGACGAGTTCATGACGCTGAGCACGGTGCTCGTATCGCCGACCTCCACGAACGCGCAGCCGGCAAGTTTCCGACCGATGATCACGCTCGATGACACGCCCACGCGGATCCTGGTCGAGCAGACGACCGTGGTGGATCCGCAGCGCTTGCGACGCTCGGCGGGGCGCCTCGACCAGTTCGAGCTGCAATCCGTCGATGAAGCGCTCGCGCTCATCTTGGGCCTGTAGGCTCGTCGAGGTTGCACTGGACGCTCACCGCCCGGGTGACTAGAATTGCACGCGGATCAGCGGCGCCGCCGCACGGCGCGTCGCGCTAGAGCAAGGAGGAGAGATGGGTCACTCCACGAGGTTCCCGCGCGGCGCGGCTCGGTGGCGCACGCGCACGCTCGCACTCGGGATGGTGAGCGCGGCCGCGCTCGGCGTGGGCGCCCTCGGCGCGTCGGAGGCTTCGGCTGAAACGACCTGGCTGTGCCGACCGGGGCTGGCGAGCAACCCG
>WQXW01000322.1 GCA_009781575.1 Solirubrobacterales bacterium | reverse complement strand
TGCGTGGTCACGAGGCCGGCTTCCTCGAGCACCTTCAGGTGCTTCATCACGCCGAACCGACTCATCGGCAGCCGCCCCTCGAGCGCCGTCAGCGTCTGACCATCTCTGACGAACAGCTCGTCCAGCAGGCTCCTGCGCGTCGGGTCGGCGAGCGCCCTGAACACCTCGTCCATGCCGGGCAGTATACGTGACCTATTGGTCACATGTCAAGGGTCAGCACCTCGACCGCTGTTCCGCCGCTCATGGCCGCGACGCCGGCATCGAAGGTGAGCAGGCGCACGCCGCCGCGGCGCGCCAGTGTCAGGAGGTGCGCGTCGGTCACCTGCCGATAGCCCGCGATTGCCGGCACATCGCGGTCGCTCAGCGACACGTCGTCGGTGAGGAAGCGGTGGCCCGGGCGCGCGCGCAGCGCCGACAGCACCGCTCGGGCCGCGTCCACGCCGATCGCGCTGGGCAGCACCACCGGGTTGGACGACACTCGCACGAAGCCGCTCTCTGTGATCGGACAGGTGGCCCATCCGGCCGAGCTGTTGGCCGCGAACCACGCGCGCATCGGCGCATGGTGCACGTGCGAGTCCCAGGCCAGCGCGACCAGCGCGTTGACGTCCAGCAGCGCCACCGAACGAGGCTCAATTCTCGTCGAGCGCTCGCCTCACCATCTCGGGCGTGATCGGCGGGGTTCCGGCTGGCACACGAATCACCGGCAGTCCCCCGTCCACCTCGATCCGCGCCGGGGTCAGCCCGCGACGGGCCAGCTCGGAGATGACCGCGCCGAGCGAGCGGCGCTCGCCGGCGGCGAGCTCCCGCGCCGCCACGACCACATCGTCATCGATGTTCAGCGTCGTCCGCACGAGGTGATGCTAGCGCATCATCGCATCAACCAGCTCTACATACCCACCTGTCCGAGGAGCCGTTGGGGGATTCAAAAAGAGGACTCGTTCCGCGCGGAACGAGTCCTCAAAACAAAAAACGCAACGCCCGCTGCTCAGGACCGGCACCGCTGGAGCGGGCGCCAGCGCATTTTGCGCGAATCCGGCGCTGTTTGCCCTTGCCAGCTCCGCATGCGGCGTTTGCCGGCGCCACCGCGATCAGCTGTAGTACGCCAACCAGGCGAACAGGCTCGCGGTGCCGCCGACCGTGCGCAGCATGTCGGGGTGCGTTTCGGGATCTTCGATCGCGCCTCCCCACCAGCTTCCCAGCCACAGGCCGCGCGGGTCGCGGGCGTTCTGGATCGCCGCGGTCGCGTTGGCCTGCGCCAGCGCCAGCCAGTGCGGATCGCCCACCGCCTGGCCGTAGGCCATCATCCACTGCATGAAGATCGAGTCGTACTGCGGCGCCAGGTTGTATGCGGTGCCCCACGCGTGGATCACGCGCTGCGCCTGCAACGCGGCGAGGTTGCAGTATTCGCGCTGGCCCGTTTCGGTGCACAACACCTGCTGGGCATAGATCAGGGGGGCCTGCACGTAGTCGATCGCCGCGCTGCCCGGCCCGCCGCTCATGTACAGGTCGTCGTAGCCGAGGTCGTAGTGGTTGGCCCAGTCGATCCACCTGGTCGCGTTGGCCAGCTCGCCGGGGTCGTGGTTGGCGCTGTACAGCAGCACCGCCAGCAGCGAGCCCGACGCCAGCGCCTCGCCCGAGTGGTAGGAGTGATCGGTGTTCCACCACATGCCTCCCGAGGTCGAGTCCCAGCCGTGGGCGGCGATGAAGCGATACGCGCGCCCCGCGTCGCGCAGGTAACGGGCGTTGTGAGTGGCTCTGTAGGCGTTCACAAACGCCAGCCCCAGCCAGCCGTTGTCGTCGAACCACAGCTCCGCGCTGCGCATGCGGTCCTTGAGGTAGGGCGAGTAGCCGTGCAACTTCGGGTTCCAGTAGCGCTGCGCCTCGCGGGCCACGCGCCTGGTCTGCGCGAGGTGCTTCGCCGTGGGGTCGGTCAGCGACACCGCGTCCAGCGCCTCAAACATCTGCGCCGCGCCCCAGATGGTCAGCAGCGGGTAGGCGGTGGTGCACCCCAGGTATTCGCAGTACCAGTGGCCTTTCGCCCACTGGCGTCGCTGATTGAGGCCCCTGATCGCCAGCTGCAGATAGCCCAGCTGCACCGAGGTCAGGGCGGCGCTGGCCCCGGCGGCGTGCGCGCGCCGATGCACCGTCCCGCCCGCCGCTCCGGCCGCCGCCACGGCCGCGGCGAGCGCCGCCGCGCCGACGACGGCGCCAGCGCCGACGAGCGCCGCCAGCCCCCACGCCAGGCGGGAAAAGGTGCGCAGGCCACCGGGCTCCCCCTGCGGCCGATCAGCTCGCACCCATCGGAGCCGCACGTGACCCAGCACGTACCCAATGACCCGCTTGCGGGCCCGCTCCTCACGCACCCCCCGCCGAAAATCACCGCAACGAGCGGACGGAGCCGACGGAGCGCCGCGGCCCCACGCGTCGGACGCCGTTCAACAGCTTGCATCGCGGCTCGCACTACCGTTGCAACGGTGACCGCCGTCGACGAGGTTCACCTGCGCTGGGCCACCAGCGCCGCGCACGTGCGCGAAGCGCAGCGCCTGCGAGAGCGGGTGTTCTGTGTCGAACAGGGCGTCCCGCGCGAGCTGGAGCTCGACGGCCTGGACGAGCGCGCGCTGCACCTGCTCGCGCGCGAGCCGGCAACGGGCGAGCTGGTGGGAACCCTGCGCCTGCTCATCCGCGAGCGCACCGCGAAGCTCGGGCGCGTCGCCGTGCTGCCCCGCTCGCGCCGGCGCGGTGTCGCCTCGCGCATGGTGCGCCTCGCGCTGCGCCGCGCGCGGCGGTGCGGCTGCGCGGAGGTGCGCCTGGCCTCACAGCTGGAGGTGGTGGGGCTCTACCGGGCGCTCGGCTTCGCGGTGGAGTCCGAGCCTTTCCAGGAAGCCGGGATCGCCCACGTGTGGATGGCCTGGCGCCGATCGGGAGCCCACACTCGGCCTCGATGACGCCGCCCGCGCGCCCCGCCTCGAACACACCTGTCCGAGGCGCCGTTGGGGGATCTGTTTTGAGGATTCGTTCCGCGCGGAACCAATCCTTAAAACAAAAAACGCAACGGCCGCTGCTCGCCCGGCGACGGCGACGGCG
>WQXW01000321.1 GCA_009781575.1 Solirubrobacterales bacterium | reverse complement strand
CAGGTGGCGCGCCACCACATCGGGGGTCGCGTACACGAACGGCTCGCCCTGGGGGTCGGTGAGCGGGATCGCGCGCAGCAGGGGCCGGCGCGCCAGCTTGATCAGCAGCCACCACTCCTCGTGGTCGATGCCGTCCGGGGGCGTCAGCTCGCGCAGCTTGTCCCAATGAACGTAGTCGAGGCCGTTCTCGACCGCACCGTGCCGCTGGAGCAGCTCGGCGATCCGTTCGGGGCGGCCGCTCGCGACCCTGGCGATGAGATCGTGCAGCTCAGGAGCCGGCGCTACATACATCGCGCGATCCAAATTGATCCAAATCAATCAAAGCATTTGGATTATACCCCCATGAAGTCCAAGAGCTGGGAGCATTTTGGATCAATTGGGATTTTCGCCGGCTCGCCGGCTCGAACACGCCCTGTCTGAGGTCGGAAGCGCCGTTGGTGGATTCAAAAAGAGGATTCGTTCCGCGCGGAACCAATCCTCAAAACAAAACACGCAACGGACGCTGCCCGACCGGCACCGCCGCCCCTCGCTCGCCGCCCCCCGCTCGCCGCTCGCTGCTCGCTGCTCGCGCGGCGCGACGCGCGCCGGCGGGAGTTCCCACGGGCACGACGCGCGCCGGCAGCCCTCCGCCGCGCGATCCGCGTCGGGCGGGTGTCCCCGCGGGTACCAAGAGCCCGCGGGGACACTGGCCACCCCCCTATCGCACACCGTAGACCCGCGCCGGGCTGCTGTCAGTACCCGGGGGGTCCCGCTGTAGTCCCAGCCTGCCGTACGCTGTGGGAGCGTGGCACAGACGTTGGGAACCCGACTGTCCGCGCGCGATGCCGCGCGCTTCGTGGGCCGTGCGCGTGAGCTGGCGCAGCTGGAGGCGCTGCTGGACGCAGACGGGCGCGCGAGCGTGGTGCTCCTGCACGGGCCCGCGGGGCTCGGCAAGAGCGCGCTCGTGCGCGAGCTGGCCAGGCGCGCGCGGACCCGGGGATGGACCCCGTTTGCGCTGGACGCGCGCGACCTGGCGCCGGTGGCGGCGGCGCTGGAGGAGGCGCTGTCGCCGGCGCTGCGCTGCGATCGCCCGCTGGTGATGCTGGACTCGTGGGAGCGCGTCTCCGCGCTGGACTCCCACCTGCGCGGCGCGCTGCTCCCGCAGCTGCCGGCCGAGGCGATCGTGGTGCTCGCCACGCGCCGCCAACCGGGGCCGGGCTGGTTCAGCGGCGGCTGGGAGCACGTGGTGCTGGACCTGCCGCTGGCGCCGCTGAGCGCCGGCGAAGCGGACGCGCTGCTGGACGCGCGCGGCGTGCGGGCGCCCGCGCAGCGCGTGGCCACCGCCGACTGGGCGCGCGGCTCGCCGCTGGCGCTGGCGCTGGCCGCCGAGGCGGGTGGCGTGCCGGCAGGCGGCGTGCCGGCAGGCGGCGTGCCGGCGGGCGCGCTCGCCGACGAGGGGCCGCCGGGCGTGGCGGACCAGCTGCTGCAGCGCCTGCTGGACGCCCAGCCGGAGGGCGAGGAGCGCAGCGTGCTGGCGGTGGCGGCGCTCGCGCACGTGACCACGCCCGAGCTGATCGAGGCGGCGCTGCCGGGCATCGACTCCGAGCGCGCGTTTGCGTGGTTGCGCGCGCACCCCAGCGCGGAGCCGCTGCGCGAGGGCGTGATGCTGCACGACCTCGTGGGGCGCGTGCTGCGCGCGGACCTGCGGCGGCGCACGCCGGAGCTCGAGCGCGACCTGCGCCGCCGGCTGGTGGACGCGCTGTACGAGCGCGCGGCGGGCGGCGGCTTCATGCGGTTCACGCGCGATCTCCAGCACCTCGTGCAGGACCCGGCGATCCGCTGGGGCTTCGCCTGGGACGCGTCGGGTCGCTACCGCATCGACTCGCCCCGCGCGGGCGACGTCGATGAGATCGCCGCCGGCGGCGGGCGCGCGGCGCTCGAGTGGCTGCACAGCGGGCAGCGCTACTTCGCGCAGGCGCCGGAGCGGGTCACGGTGGTGCGCGGCCAGGACGACGCGGTCGCGGGCTACGGGATCGCGGTGACGCCGGCCAACGCGCCGCGGTTCGTCGAGGAGGACCCGGTGCTGGGGCCGCGCGTGAGGCACGCGCGGGAGCACTTCCCCGGCGGCGACGCGGTGATCTGGCGCCAGGCGATCGACCTCACGCACGCGCGCGTGTCGCAGGTGACCGCGCTGATCGGGATGGCCGGCATCATCGGCTCGGGCCTTGAGAACCCCGCCGCGGCGTACCTGCCGATCGCGCGCACCGACGCGGCCGCGCAGGCGTTCAGCGCGGCGTGCGGCGCCACGGGGATCGAGGAGCTGGCGGCCGAGCTGGGCGGGGTGGTGGCGGAGTGCCATCTGCTGGACTACGGCCCCGGCGGGCTGCTGGCCGCGCAGCGCGCGACGGTGTACCGCGAACTGGGGCTGCCGGCGCCGCCCCCGCCGCGCGCGCCGCTGCGCTTCGAGGAGGTGCGCGATGCGCTGCGCCACTACGGCTCGCCGGCGGCGCTGGCGGCCGGACCGCTGGCGCCCGAGCAGGGCACGCTGGCGGCGCGCGCGCGGTGCGCGCGCGAGCGCATCGATGCGGCGTTGCGCGACGGGTTCGGCCCCTCGCGCGAGGACCAGCAGCTGCGCGAGGCGCTGGTGCGGGGGTACATCGAACCGGCGCCCACGCACGAGCTGGCGGCGCGCGAGCTCAACCTCAGCCGCACCGCGTACTTCCGGCGCCTGCGCCACGCGGTCGAGCGGGTGGCGGCGCAGCTCGGCGAGGGGTAGCGCCTGTCGGTGGCTCCTGGCTCCGCGAGGTGTGGCGCCGCCGGTTGCGCGAGGTGTGGCGCGCCTGGCCGTTTCGTGTTTTGTTTTTTGGATTGGTTCCGCGCGGAACGAATCCTCTTTTTGAATTCACCAACGCCGGCCTCTGACACGCGTCTTCGAGGCCGCCCCAGATTTCCGCAAAATGCGCATTTTCATCACCCGCGCGGGGACGCGACGCGGGCACGGGGACTTTGATCAGATTGCTCGTTGTCAACTCGAGCGATCGGCTCTGGGCCGCTTCACGGAATATTCACATGATCGCGGGATGCGACTCGACCGTCGAGATAGAGTT
>WQXW01000320.1 GCA_009781575.1 Solirubrobacterales bacterium | reverse complement strand
GGGGGATTTGTTTTGAGGATTCGTTCCGCGCGGAACCAATCCTCAAAACAAAACACGACACGGACGCTGCTCACGACCGGCGCCGCCGGAGCGGGCGCCCGCCCGCCGGGGGCGCGAGCTGTGTGGGCCAGCCCGGTACCCTCCCGACCCGTGCCGTCCACATCCACCCCACGTGAGCTCGCCTCCGGCAAGCTGCTCATCGACGAGCCGTGCGCCGGCGTGGTGCGCCTCACGATTCGCAACCCCCAGAAGCGCAACGCGCTCGATCACCCGATCCTCGACGCGATCTCCTCCACGTTGGCCGAGCTGGCCGGCAGGTCCGAGCCGGCCGGCCGCGCGAGCGCTCGCTGCGTGATCGTCACCGGCTCCGACGGGATGTTCTCCGCCGGCTACGACATCGGCGAGATTCCCGATGAGGAGTTCGAGGAGACCGCCGAGCGCCTGGTGGCCCACCCGTTCACGCTCGCGATCGACGCGCTCGAGGCCCACCCCTACCCCACTCTCGCCGCGCTCCCCGGGCACACGATCGGCGGCGGCCTCGAGCTCGCGCTCGCCTGCGATCTGCGCGTCGCCGCCGACCCCATCCGCCTGGGCATGCCCCCCGCCAGGCTCGGGCTCGTCTACTCCCACACCGGCCTGCGCCGCTTCATCGACACGATCGGCGCCGCGCGCACGCGCGAGCTCTTTCTGCTCGCGCACCACATCGGCGCCCACACCGCGCTCGCGTGGGGGCTGGTCAACGAGGTGTGCGCCGCCCCGGAGCTCGAGCCCCGCTCCGTCGCGATCGCCGCCGAGCTCGCCCGCCACGCGCCCCTCTCGCAGGTCGGCAACAAGCGCGTGATCGCCGAGCTGCTGCGCGCCCGCGGAGAGCTGCCCCCCGACGTCGAGGCCGAGCTGATCGAGCTGCGCCGCGCCTCCTTCGCCTCCGCCGACATGCGCGAGGGCATGCGCGCGTTCGCCGAGAAACGGCCTCCGGAGTGGCGCGGACAGTAGCGCGCACCGGCGCATCGGTTACTGTCCGCCGCTCGCCCTAACGTCCGCGCCGAGAAGAGGAGAGCACGCCAGGCCATGCCGCCGCTCATCACCCGCGAGGAAGCCCTGCGCCTGGGGGAGATCGAGGACCACGAGCAGATCCTCGCGCTCGTCGAGCGCGCCTGGCAGGCGCGCCAGGAGCGCTTCGCCGACTCCACCGACATGTGCTCGCTGGTCAACGCCAAGTCGGGCGGCTGCGCCGAGGATTGTGGGTTCTGCGCGCAGTCGCGCTTCGCCGAGGCCGACACCCCGATGCACGCGATGATGGATCCCGAGCAGATGCTCGAGCACGCGCGCGCCGCCGAGGCCGCCGGCGCGCACCGCTTCTGCATGGTCACCCAGGGCCAGGGCCTCTCCAAACGCGACTTCGAGAAGATCCTCGACGGCGCGCGCCTGGTGGCCGAGCACACCAACCTCAAGCGGTGCGCCTCGATCGGCCACATGTCCCGCGAGCGCGCGCACGCGCTCAGGGAGGCCGGCATCCAGCGCGTGCACCACAACGTGGAGACCGCCTCCTCCTACTACGACGAGGTCACCACCACGGTGCGCTACGAGGGCAGGCTGCGCACGATCCGCGCGGTGCGCGACGCGGGCCTCGAGACCTGCGTGGGCGGCATCCTCAACCTGGGCGAGAACCGCACCCAGCGGGTCGAGATGGCCTTCGAGCTGGCCGCGATCGACCCCACCAGCGTGCCCATCAACCTGCTCAACCCCCGGCCCGGCACGAAGTTCGGCGACCGCCCGCCGATCGACCCCTGGGAGGCGGTCAAGTGGATCGCGATCTTCCGCCTCATCCTCCCCTCCGCGCTCTTCCGCCTCTGCGGAGGACGCGTCGAGAACCTCGGCGAGCTGCAGCCGCTGGCGGTGAAGGCCGGGCTCAACGGCGTGATGATGGGCAACTTTCTCACCACACTCGGCGCCGAGCCCGAGCAGGACCGCGCGATGTTCGAGGATCTCGGGCTCAACGTCGCGCGCCAGCCCGACAACGGCTCCAACCCCCGCCCCGACAACCGCTCCGGGTGGCTCGCCGGCGACTCGCCGCGCGACTCGCCGCGCGGCACGCCGGCGGGCGGGGCGCCGCCGGGCACGGGCCCGGACGACGGGACCTCACGTGACGGGACCACGGGCGACGGGGCCTCACGTGACGGGACCACGGGCGACGGGGCCACGGGCGACGGCGCACGCGGCGAAGGGGCGGAGCGCGACGCGCCGCGCGAGCTCGAGGTCAGGCTGTGGGACCCCTCCACGCAGCTGCGCCACCGCGCCAAGCGCTCGGTGCCGCCACGTCCCGACGGCGCCCCGAACGCAGGGGCCGCCAGCGCAGGCGCCCGGGACGACGCAGAGGCCCCCAACGCGGCGCTCGCATGAACGAGCTCGAGCGGCGTCTGGAGGAGATCGAGGGGCTCGGGCTGTCGCGGCGGATGAGCGTCGTGTCGGGCCCGCAGGGCGCGCGGGTGGTGCTCGACGGCAGGCCCGTGCTGCTGCTGTGCTCCAACAATTACCTGGGCCTCGCCGATCACCCGCGCGTGCGCGAGGCGGCCGCCGACGCCGCCATGCGCTGGGGCGTGGGCGCGGGCGCGTCGCGGCTGGTGTCCGGCACGATGACCATCCACCGGCGCTTGGAGCAGCGGCTGGCGGAGTTCGAGGGCCGCGAGGAGTGCGCGCTGTTCGGCTCCGGCTACCTGGCCAACCTCGGTGTGATCTCCGCGCTGGCCGGGCGCGGCGATGTGGTGTTCTCCGACGAGCTCAACCACGCGTCGATCATCGACGGCTGTCGCCTGGCGCGCGCCGAGGTGGTGGTGTATCGCCACCGCGACGCCGAGCACCTGCGCTGGAGCCTTCGCCGCCACCGCGGCCGGGACGGCTCGCGGCTGATCGTCACCGACTCGGTGTTCTCGATGGACGGCGACGTGGCCCCGCTGGAGGAGCTGGTCGAGCTCGCTCGCCGCCACCACGCGCGGCTGGTGGTCGATGAGGCGCACGCCACCGGCGCGCTCGGTCCCGGGGGGCGCGGCGCGCTGGCCGACGCGGGGCTGCAGGGAGAGGTGGACGCGCTCGTGGG
>WQXW01000319.1 GCA_009781575.1 Solirubrobacterales bacterium | reverse complement strand
GGCCGCCCGCTGCTGCTGTCGGTGCGCGAGTTCCAGCTCCTCGCCGCGATGGCCGAGCGGAGTGGGATCATCGTCACGCGCCAGGAGCTCTACCACGTGGTGTGGGGGCGGGAGCTGCGCGTGGCAGACCGCACGATCGACGTGTACGTCAGCAGGCTGCGCGCGAAGCTCGAAGGCGCGGTGCCCGATGAACACTTCATCCACACGCACATCGGCTTCGGCTACAGGTTCCAGCCGGAGCCTTCACGAGATGTATACAGCACGGCCACAATCCACTGACCACCCCGACGTTGCACTGAGCGGACGTCCATCCGGGCGCTGGGGCCCGGGGGGCGCCTCGAGAAGACCGACGTTGCACTGAGCGGGCGTCCGGGCACTGGGGCACGGCGCTCGCCCGCATCGATATCTACCGAGGAGACAGCTGTGTATACGAAGAAGCTGGCCGCCACCGCGGGCTGTGCCGCGCTGGTGCTTGGTCTGGCCGCATGCGGGAAATCCAACTCCAACGGTTCGGCGGGCTCGGGCGGCGCCTCGACCACGATCTCCGGCGCGGGATCGACCTTCGCGGCGCCGGTCTACGCGCAGTGGGGCTCCAGCCTCTCCAAAAGCCTCACCGTCAACTACCAGGCGGTGGGCTCCGGCGCGGGCATCACGGCGCTCGAGGGCAAGACGGTCGACTTCGGCGCCAGCGATCCCCCGCTGAAGGCCGCCGAAATCACGGCGCTCGAAAAGGTGGGCCCGGTGCAACAGGTGCCGATGTTCTTCGGCGCGATCACCGTCTCCTACAACGTGGCCGGCCTGAAAACGGGGCTCAAGCTCGACGGCAAGACGATCGCCGACATCTTCCTCGGCAACGTCAAGACCTGGAACAGCCGCGAGATCGCCGCGCTCAACCCCGGCGTGTCGCTGCCCAGCACCGCCATCACGGTCGTCCACCGCTCCGACTCCTCCGGCACCACCGCGGGCTTCACCGGCTTCCTCTCCTCGGTGGATCCCGAGTGGAAGATCAAGGTCGGCGAAGGCAAGGACGTGCTGTGGCCGACCGGCACCGGCGCCAAGGGCAACGCCGGCGTGGCCGGCGCGATCCAGGAGACCGCCGGCGCGGTGGGCTACGTGGAGCAGGCCTACGCGCTCCAGCACCACTTCACCTACGCCAGCGTGAAGAACGCGGCCGGCCACTTCGTGGCCCCCACGCTCGAATCCACCAGCGCGGCCGGCGAAGGCGTCCACATACCCCCCGATCTGGGCTTCAAAATCAAAAACCCCACGGCCCCCGGCGCCTACCCGATCACCTCCCAGACGTTCATCGTGGTATACCGCGACATGTGCAAAGCCGGCATACCGGGGGGCGAAAGCGCGGCCAAGGGGGTGGCGCGGTTCTTGGACTACGGCCTCGGCGAAGGCCAATCGATCCTGTCCCAGGCCGACTACGCCGCGCTCCCGTCCGAAATCCTCTCCAAGTCCAAGGCCGCGGTGGCCTCGCTGCAGTGCAACGGCTCGCCGCTGACCGGCTGAGCGCGGTGCCATTCGTTCCTGCAAAGAGCGGCGATCGCCGTGAAGATCTCGTGACCCCCGACCCGTGGCGTCGCGTGACGTGGGCGCCACCTGTACAGTGCGCGACAGAATGACCGCGGCAATGGCCCAGCGAGAGAGGGCGATCGCCTCGGGCGCGGGCGCGGGCGCGGTGCGCACCCCGCCCCCCCGCGTGGCGGTGATCGACCGGGACAGCGGCTTCATCCAGGTGCTGACCAAGCGCATGGACAGCCTGGGGTGGCAGCATCGGGTTCTGTCGAGCCCGCTGTCCGCCGACGCGCTGGCCTCGATGCGCCTGAGCGCGCTGGTGGTGGATCTCGCGGTGCTCGGCCCCCAGGCGTGGGAGTGGCTGGAGCGCCTGTGCGGCGCGCTGCCCGACCTCGGCGTGACCGTCTGCACGGGGCCCTCCACCGTGGCGCAGCGCGTGCGGGGCCTGCGCCTCGGCGCCGACGACTGGGTCAGCAAGCCGTGCCACCCCGAGGAGGTGATCGCCCGCGTGGAGGTCATCGCACGGCGCCGGCGCCGGGTCAGCGCGCGCACGCGCTCCGACGCGGTCAGGGCCGGCGAGGTCGAGATCCGCTCCGATCGCTTCCAGGTCTACGTCGGCGGGCGCTCGCTCGAGCTCACCCGCCGCGAGTTCGAGCTGCTCGAGCTGCTGGCCGGCGCCGAGGGGCGGGTGCTGGAGCGCGAGGAGATCTATTCGAGGCTGTGGGGCTACGCGATGGTGCGCGGCGACCGCTCGGTGGACGTGTTCGTGCGCAAGCTGCGCCAGAAGCTCGAACGCGCCTCGCCCAGCTGGCGCTACATCCACACGCACTTCGGCATCGGCTACCGCTTCGCCGCCGAGCCCCTCGACGGCGCCGAAGTGGGCCCCCCCCGCCGGGTGGGCGAGGAGGAGTTCCTCGACGACCCCGCCGACCCCGAGTTCGAGCGCGAGCGCGCGCTGGCCGGCAGCGCCGCCGTCTGAGCCGCTGCGGTCGCCGGCGCGCCAGAGGCCGGCCCGCACAAAGTCCCGCCGGCGAGCTCCTCCAGGCGAGCCGCCCCGTGGGCGGCGGGGCAGCCGGCGGGCGGTCCACGGGGGAGGGCGAGAGCGAGGGGCGTGTCCACTTTTTGCCAGCGGTGCCGGTCGTGAGGAGCGTCCGTTCCGTTTTTTGTTTTGAGGATTGGTTCCGCGCGGAACGAATCCTCAAAACAAATCCCCCAACGGAGCCTCAGACAGGTGTATTCGAGATCGGACCAGATCCCCGCAAAATGCGCATTTTCGCATTTTCGGCTCCGCCGGGAAAACCGCTTCGGCGCGCCGAGTCCTCGCTCCTCCAGGGGACAGACGCCATGCGCTCCCGCGGTGCGGTACACAGGGCGGGAGATGTCCTCGCGCGTGTCGTCGCCCATCCTGCCGGCCGAGGGAGAGTGGCGCTCGCTGGCGCCGCACCCCGGCACGATCGCCTGGCGCCACGGCAGCGACGCGCGGGTGCTGCTCGGCGCCGGCTGCGCGCTGCTGCTGCAGGTGGCGCACCCCACGGTGGCGGCGGGCGTCGAAGAGCACTCCAACTTCCAGCGC
>WQXW01000318.1 GCA_009781575.1 Solirubrobacterales bacterium | reverse complement strand
TGGACGCCACCACAAGCGCGCTCCTGGCCCGCATCGAGCGCCTGGAGCGCGCGGGCGCGGGGCGCGCTGCGCCATCTCGACCGGCCCCCGGGGCCCCTCCCCCGCCCCGCCCGGCGCGTGAGTCAACGCCCCATCCGGTCCAACCGTCCCCGTCCCCCGCCGCGAAGCCCCCGGGGGCCGGCCCGCAGTCCCCACCGCTCGCCGCGGAGTCGCCGCGGCCCGGCTCGCACTCCCCGCCGCGCGGTCCGCAGTCCCCACCGCTCGCCGCGGAGTCGCCGCGGCCCGGTGGGACAGCCCAGTACGACCAGGCAGCGCGGCACGGCGGACCCGACGGGACATCGCCCGCCGGCGAGGCGGCGCGCAATGACGGCCTCGGCGAGTCGGTGCCCGGCGGTGCGGCGGCGCGCAACGGCGGGCAGCCGCCGGAGGACGAGGCGGAGGTCGAGTCGTGGGCCTCGCTGTGGCCGGCGGTCGTGGAGGTGGTGCGCGGCGAGAACGCGCTGTTGGGCGCCGTGATCGCGGAGGCGCGACCGGTGGAGGAGAGTGGCGGGGAGCTGAAGGTGGCGTTCGCCTCCACGGCGCCGTTCTTGAAGAAGAAGGCGGAGGATCGCGCCAACCGCGCGGCGGTGGCGTCGGCGCTGGAGCGCGTGGCGGGCAGGCGCGTGGGATTGGCGTATGAGCTGCGCGACCCGCCGGCGGAGGTGGCGGGCGACGGCGAGGGCGCGCAGAGCGAGGAGGCGTGGGTGGCGCGAGTGATGGCGGAGTTCGACGCCGAGGAGCTGCCGGGGCGCGATTTGGCGGCCGGACAGCGAGTGGGCGGAGAGGAGCGAGCACGATGAGCAGACGGCCGCGGGGACCGAATGTGCAGGAGATGTTGGCGCGGGTGGAGCAGGTTCAAAAGGACATGGAGGCCGCGCAGCGGGCGCTCAGGGATGAGTCGATCGAGGCGTCGGCGGGCGGAGGCGTGGTGAAGGTGTGCATCTCGGGAGATCTGCGCGTGCGCTCGGTGAGCATCGATCCCGGGGCGGTGGACCCCGACGACGTGGAGATGCTCTCGGAGGTGGTGATGGCGGCGGTCAACGAGGCGATCGAGCGCGCGCAGGCGCTGGCGGCCAAGCGCCTGGAGGAAGCCGCGGGCGGGATGGGCAGCGGCGGGCTCGGCGGCCTGGGATTGCCGGGCTTCTGAGGCACGGGGGCGCCCACGGTGAGCACCTTCGCGCCTCCGGTGCAGCGGCTGGTGAGTGAGCTGAGCAAGCTGCCGGGCATCGGCACGCGCACCGCGCAGCGCCTGGCGTTCCACATCCTGCGAGCCTCCGAGGAGGACGCGGGCGCGCTGGCGGAGGCGATCCGCGAAGTGAAGGAGAGGATCGGACTGTGCGAGGAGTGCTTCAACCTCGCCGACGAGCGCCTCTGCCGCATCTGCCGCGATGAGCGGCGCGATCGCGCGGTGATCTGTGTGGTGGAGGAGCCCAGCGACGTGATCCCGATGGAGCGCACGCACGAGTACCACGGCGTCTACCACGTGCTGGGCGGCGCGCTGTCGCCGATCGACGGCGTGGACCCGGAGGACCTCAAGATCGAGCAGCTCTACGCGCGCGCGCGGCGGGACGGCGTGGAGGAGGTGGTGATGGCCACCAACCCCACCACCACCGGCGAGGCCACCGCGCTTCACATCGCGGAAGGGCTGCGCGAGCGCGCGCCGGGAGTGCGCGTCACCCGCTTGGCGAGCGGCCTGCCGGTGGGCGCGGACCTGGAGTACGCCGACGAGGTCACGCTGGGCAAGGCGCTGGCGGGCCGGCGTGCGGTGTAGGGGCCTCCAGGCGGGCCAACGGTGAAGAACACACGCAGCGAGAGCACCTTTGACCGCGCGACGCAGACGTAACACTGTCCCGCCCGGGCCGCCGCGCCCGCGGGTGTGGGAGCTTTCCATTTGTTCGCCCCTGACAGAAAATGGTCAGATTGCGCAAGATGCGCCGGCGCCCGCGCCGGCGGTGTCAGTCGAGCAGCGGCAGCAGCGGCCGTTGCGTTTTTTGTTTTGAGGATTCGTTCCGCGCGGAACGAATCCTCTTTTTGAATCCACCAACGGCGCCTCTGACAGGTGTGCCCGAGGTCGCACCAGACCCCGCAAGATGCGCATTTTCACGGCGCCCGCGCGGGCCCAAGCGGGCATGGGACTTTGATCAGGGGATCAATCCGCCCGTCCGCCACTGATCAAGTCGATCATACTGATCAAAGAAGCGAATCCAAAAGCGAACCCACATGCCTGCTCGGCCGGACCCTCCCCAGCAAGGGCCTCCGGGCCGGCGCGGGCTATCGTCCCAAGCTGTGGCACAGATAGTGGTGATGAAGTTCGGCGGCACCTCGGTGGCCGACGCGGAGCGGATCAAGCGCGCGGCGCGGCGCATCGTGGAGCGGCGCGAGAAGGGCCACAGGGTGGTCGCGGTGCTGTCGGCGCGCGGCAAGACCACCGATGAGCTGATCGCGCTCGCCGAGGAGGTATCCGGCAGCCCCAACCCGCGCGAGATGGACATGCTGCTGTCGACCGGTGAGCGCATCTCGTGCGCGCTGTGCGCGATGGCCATCCACGACCTCGGCTACCAGGCGATCTCGCTGACCGGCTCCCAGGCGGGGATCCTCACCGACACCTCTCACACGAAGGCGCGCATCGTGGACGTGCGCGCGGACCGCATCCGGGAGGCGCTCGAGCGGGACCGCGTGGTGCTGGTGGCGGGCTTTCAGGGCGTGTCGAGCTCGACCCGGGAAGTCACCACGCTCGGGCGCGGCGGCTCCGACACCACGGCAGTCGCGCTGGCAGCCGGCATCCGCGCCGACGTCTGCGAGATCAACAGCGACGTCCCCGGCGTCTTCACCGCCGACCCCCGCGTCGTCTCCGCCGCCCACAAAATCGACGCCATCAGCTACGAAGAAATGCTCGAAATGGCCGCATCGGGCGCCGGCGTGCTCAGCATGCGCAGCGTCGAGTTCGCGCGCAACTACGGCGTCGTCATTCACAGCCGCAGCTCCTTCGCCCCCGCGGCAGAAGTCGGCACCATCGTCAAAGAGGAGGACGCCATCATGGGCGACACAACACACATCGA
>WQXW01000317.1 GCA_009781575.1 Solirubrobacterales bacterium | reverse complement strand
TCGGTGAAGCGCAGGCGCGTGCCCCCTTCCTCCGCCAGCAGCTCGACCGTGGTCACCGACACCGAGATCCGCCGGCCGTCGCGGTGCATGTTGTAGGTGTACACGATGCGCTCGTCGGAGACGATGTCTTCATACAGCGCGTCGTAGTTGTAGGTGGCGCCGTGCGCGTGCACGACCAGCCGCTCGCGGCCGCCCTCGCGGAAGTCCAGCTCGTGCTCGCCATCCTCGGCTGGGCCGAACCACCGCTGCTTGGCCTCCTTCTGCGCCCACGCCGCGAACACGCGCGCCGGCGAGGCGTCGTAGGTGCGCTCGATCACGAAGGTCGAGTGGGTCGAGGAGCGGTTGCTCATGTGGGTCTCCTTTTGGTCTTTGGGGTGGGCTCATCGGGGTGCTCCGCCAGGAACTCGCCGAGCCGATCGAGACGCTGCTCCCAGAGCGCGCGGCGCTCCGCGATCCAGCGCTCGGCGGCGCTCAGCGCCTGTGGTTCGAGCTGGCAGGTGCGCACGCGGCCGACCTTGCGCGAGCGCACCACGCCGCCGCCTTCCAGCACGTGCAGGTGCTGCACGACGGCGGGCAGTGAGATCGGCAGCGGCCGCGCCAGCTCGCTGACCGACGCCGGCCCGTCCAGCAGGCGGTCGATCATCGCGCGCCGGTTGGGGTCGGAGAGCGCGCGGAAGACCACGTCCACGGCCGGAGAGTCGGCGGGTCGATACTTAAGCATGAACTTAAGTATTGCACACCTCTTGCCGTGTCGTGTTCCCAGCGCTCGACGGCACGCCCACGCGCGTCGTCGTCAAGCAGACGACCGTGGTGGACCCGCAGCGCTTGGGCCGCTCGGCGGGACGTCTGGACCCCTACGAGCTGCGATCTGTCGACGAAGCCCTCGGGCTCATCTCGAGCCTTTAGCTTCAGCTCCGGTCAGGCGCCGTTGGTGGATTCAAAAAGAGGATTCATTCCGCGCGGAACCAATCCAAAAAACAAAACACCCACCGCTCGACCGGAGCTCATTTGCGCTCCTCGATGCGGGGCGCTACGCAGCGGTCGGCAACAGGCCGGACCACGTGTGGGGATGACAGGCGAGGGCGGCGCCCACGCGCTCGCTGTACCAGTGGAGCAGTTGCATCTGCACCGGCTCCGGGTGGTGGCGGTCACGGAAGTGGGTTGAGATCACGCCGTGCAGGCGACCGTCGGGATCGACGATCGGGGTCGATTGGACGGCGCGGAAGCGCGACGCGGCCGCGATCTCGCGGTGAGGCGCGAACCCGGGATCGTCGTGGACGTCGGCGATCACGGTCTGCGAACCCTCCCGTGCCGCCCGCCCGCAGGCGGAGCTGTTGTCGTGGACCACGGCGAAGTACTGGAGGAACTCGCTGTCGAAGCCGCAGCTCGTGGCGATCGTGAGCGCGCCGCTGGCGGGTTCCCTGATCTGGATGTTGCCGAGCTCCGTGCCCAGCAACGCCATCGCGCCCTCGAGCGCGCGGTCGAGCAGCGCGGGCCTCTCTGGGGCCAGCTCGAGGTCCTGGCTCAACCTGAGCATGCGCCGGGTCGCGCGTGGCTGGTCCAACAGCAGGCGCCGGCGCCTGCGGTCCAACCCGGCGCGGGCGGCATTTGAACGGACCCACACGGGGCGCTTGGCGGCGTAGGACTCGGGCAATTCGGCGCCGATCGCGTCGAGCGTGTCCAACCAGGCCAGCGCCTGCGCGTACTCACCATAGGCGGCAGCGTGATCGGCCCAACTCAAGGTGTTGGCGACGGCGCGCTCGTGCCTGGACAGCTCCGATCGCGCGAGTGGCGCGTCTCGCAGAGCTGCTGAAATTGGCTCGGTCAACCCAAGCTCCCCTCTGATCGGCAGATCCCCCCGGCCGGGCCGCGGGTGCGGCTCACCGGTTACCGCCGTCCACTATACGCCTGCGGCCGCAGTCGGGGTGGTTCTCAGGCGAGGTGCGTTTCGCCGCTGACGGCAGCGGCGGGCGCCACTCGAGAATCCGGCCCCGGGGACAGGGATTCCGCGCAGTGGGCCGAACTCGTCGGCGGTCGGCGTCAGCTGATTGTCGGCGGGCCGGCGCCTCAGACGGTTCGGTCAGCCGTAGCGGATACTTGGGGGGCGGCAGCTTCGCTGACCTCGCGCTTCATCTCGATGGCGCGGTGCGCGCCTTGGGAGAGCAGCATCGCGCTTTCGGCAACCTCAGCGAGCACCTCCGGGGTGGCATCCACCAGCTGGTCTCCCCGGACCACCTGAGCGCGGTCGCCAGCCTCCTGAGAGCCATTGTTCATGTTGTCAGGATATCTCACGGGCTTATTCCTTCGGATGCGGCACCACGACGGCTGCCCATGCGCGCCGACGAGTTCAGCCAGTGGGCGATCCTGGACTCGAACCAGGGACCTCTTCCTTATCAGAGCCTTTTCGCGCCGTTCCCTGACCGTCGATGTCGCGATTTGCAGGGATTTCTCGGACATCGATGGACGCCGAGCGGCACCCGGTGTTCCGCCATTGTTCCGCGGATTCCGCGGGAGCCCGCCGGGGCGCAGCGGCGCGGTAGGCCGGGATTCCTCCGTGCGTTGCGCGATTGCGCCCCGACGCCGCAGCGGCCGGGGGCCACACTTCTGCCCAAGAGGCCCAACGCCTGCGGGGTGGGTGTGGCGGTCTGAATTGGCCCCACTGTGGCGGTCTGATTTGGCCCCACCTCCGTCCGATCGCGACTCGACGGTTCGTGCTTCGCCAAGCACGGACCGGAGGTCGCAGAAGGGATGGGATCGAGAGTGGAGCTCTTCGAGCAGATCCGCAGAGATCGTGAGTTTCAGGGGTTGTCGATCAGGGCGCTGGCGCTCCGGCACGGCGTGCACCGCCGCACGGTCCGCCAGGCGCTTGCCTCGGCGGTGCCGCCGGCGCGCAAGCGCCCTCAGGAGCGGCCCGCGCCGAAGCTGGGGCCCTACCGCGCGCTGATCGACGACTGGCTTGACGCCGACCAACAGGCGCCTCCAAAGCAGCGCCACACCGCCAGGCGGATCTACCAGCGCCTGCGCGCAGAGCACGGCGCGGATCTCTCAGAGCGAACCGTGCGCGAATACGTAGCGGCCCGCAGGCGCGAGCTTCGGCTCGCAT
>WQXW01000316.1 GCA_009781575.1 Solirubrobacterales bacterium | reverse complement strand
CACCCGTTTGCCTTCACCACGCTGATCGCGGCCAACGTCGCCTCGGTCAACGGCGAAGAACTGGGCAGCAACTGCGATCCGCCGCGGGCGCTCGGCCAGTCGGGATGCGCCGAGCTGGTCGGCACCTCCAAGGACATCGAAGTCAAGTTGCCTCGCGGCTTCGTCGGCAATCCGTTGGCGGTGCCGCGTTGCAGCCAGGAACAATTTGAGGCGGGAGGCAACGCGGGCTGCCCGGCATCGACCCAGGTCGGCAGCGCCTACGTGGCGTTCTTTGGGTCGGCAAATCCCGAACAATACGCGCCGATCTACAACGTCGAACCATCGCCGGGCCATCCCGCGGAGTTCGGCCTCACGGTGGGCGGGGGCGCGCACATCCCGATCTTCTTCAAGGTGCGCAGCGAAGGAGACTACGGGATCACGGCGGACGTGAGTGAAATCAGCACGTTCGATGCGCCGCGGCTCATATCGATGATGATATGGGGCGTGCCGGTGGCGGAAGCGCACAACCCGATGCGGGAATCGATATTCGGCAAGTGTCAGGCGGGCGCAAAAGAAGGAGCATTGGGCTGCAGCAGCGATGCGCTTCCCGCCAAGCCGCTGCTGACGTTGCCCAGCAGCTGCAGCGGCGAACCGCTCGGCGTGCCCTTCACAACCGACGCCTGGCAGTCGCCCGGCCAAGAGGTGAGCGGCGAGCCGCTGGCGACGCTGCCGGCGCTCACCGGCTGTGAAACGCTGCCGTTCTCGCCCGAAATCGGGCTGCATCTCACCACGGCGGCGGCGGGCGCGCCGGCCGGCTACACGGTCAACCTCGGGGTTCCCCAGAGCGATCAATCAAACTCGCTGGGGACGGCCGATGTGCGCGACGTGGAAGTGGCGCTGCCGGCAGGAACGCAGATCTCGCCTTCGGCGGCAAACGGCCTGGCGGCTTGCTCGGATGAAGAGTTCGCGCTGCACGGCGGCTCAGAAGCGAAATGCCCCGCCGCGTCGGTGGTCGGCACTGTCAAGGTCTCGACGCCGCTGCTCGCTCAACCGCTGACCGGCGAAGCGTTCGTGGGCCAGCCCGAATGTGGGCCGTGCACGGCGTCGCAGGCGAGAGCGGGGCAGTTGGTGCGCTTGTTCATCCAGGTGCAGGGCTCCGGTGTGCTCGTCAAGCTGGCGGGCAATACGAAGATCGACACCGCGACCGGCCAGCTGACGACGGTATTCACCGACAACCCCCAGCTTCCGTTCGAAGAACTTGAACTGAGGCTGGAAGATGGCCCGCGTGCGCCGTTGACGAACCCCTCCGCGTGCGGCCCCGCCGTCGCCGTCGCAAAGCTGACGCCGTGGAGCAGCCTGACGTCGCAGAGCGTGGCGGCCACGGGGCCGCCCACGATCGAAGGCTGCTCGGCACCATCGTTCACGCCCGGCCTCGTGGCGGGCATGAACGGCTCGGCGCGCGGAGGCTCGTTCGGCTCCTTCGAGGTGGCGCTGTCGCGCCCCGACGGCCAGCAGGACCTCGGCGCCGTCACGCTGCACACGGCGCCCGGGCTCGCGGCAATACTTGCGAATGTGCCGCTGTGCGGCGAAGCCCAGGCCAACGCCGGCAGCTGCGACGCCGCATCACAGATCGGCGAAGCGAGCGCGTCCGTCGGCTCCGGCTCAGAGCCTTACACGGTCCACGGGGGCAAGCTCTTCCTGACCGGCCCCTACGACGGCGGCTCATTTGGGCTTTCGATCGTGGTGCCGGCGCAGGCGGGCCCCTACCGCCTCGCGGGCGTGAACGGCGCCGGCGGCGAAGGTGACGGGTCGGTCGTGATCAGGGGCTCGATCGAGGTCGATCCGCACACGGCGGCGATCACGATCACCACCAACCCGATCCCGACCCAGCTCGACGGCATCCCGCTGCACCTGCAGAGGGTGATCGTGAACGTCAACCGCGAAGGGTTCATGTTCAACCCCACCAGCTGCGCCACGATGAGCGTCGAGGGGACGATCGCGAGCAGCACCGGTACGACGGCGCCGAGCAGCTACCCATTCCAATCGACCGATTGTGCGAACCTCGGGTTCAAACCGAAGTTCAATGTCTCCACCTCTGCAAAGACTTCGCGCACCAATGGAGCCAGTCTCGGTGTGAAGCTGGCCTATCCGAATGCTCCCCAGGGCACCCAGGCGAACATCAAAAGCGTGCACGTCGAACTTCCGAAGGCGCTGCCCTCGCGTTTGTCGACTTTGAACCACGCCTGCTTGGATTCTGTCTTCAATCAGAATCCCGCTGGTTGTCCCTCCCAGTCGAGAGTCGGATCCGCAAAGGCGATCACTCCCGTACTTCCTGTTCCGCTGGAAGGCCCGGCTTATTTTGTCTCGCACGGAGGGCAACAGTTCCCGGAACTGATCATGGTGCTGCAGGGCTACGGCGTCACGGTCGACCTGGCGGGCGAAACCTTCATAAGCAAAGCGGGCGTGACCTCCACGACGTTCCCCGCCGTGCCCGACGTGCCGGTCAGCTCCTTCGAACTGACGCTGCCCGAGGGGCCATACTCCGCGCTTGACGCCAACGGCGATCTCTGCGCCCAGAAACTGGTGATGCCGACCACGTTCACGGCCCAGAGCGGCGCGGTGGTGAAGCAGCAGACCCAAATTTCGGTGCAGGGCTGCAAGCCCGCGATTCGCGTGCTGCGCCACAGTGTCAGGGGCAAGCACGCCACGGTTGTCGTGAGCGTGCCCTCCGCGGGGCGGTTGATCGCCGACGGTGGCGGGGTGCTGCGCTCTGCCCGGATGATCGGCAAAGCCGGCACCGTGACGCTGACGCTCGAGCTCTCCCGCAGCGAGCAGCGCTTCGTCGCCGGCCACCGCGGCCGGCGGCTGAAGGTGCCGATCAGGCTCTCCTTCACCCCCGCGCGGGGGCAAAGTCTTCAGGCGCGCGTCGCCGTTCTGATGAGATAAGGCGCGCCGATCAAAATCTCAGGCGTCGCTGGCTCCCTCCTCCGGCGCATGAGGACAGCGGAAGGACCGGGCCCGCACTCCCTCGGGCGCCCGGTCTTCGGAGGGGAACGGAGTCCCCGCCGGCGGGCGTCGCGCAGTGGCCAACCTCTCCCGGCCTGCGGCGCCCGCTCCGCCGCACT
>WQXW01000315.1 GCA_009781575.1 Solirubrobacterales bacterium | reverse complement strand
TGCGGCGGGGCGTCGATCAGGCGGGTGCGGCGCGCGGTGGGCATCGGGCGCGGCGGGCGCGCTCAGGCGTCGTAGCTCAGCAGCGCGTGCGCCTCGTGCGGGGCCAGGCGCGCGCGGCCGTTCAGGAAGGCCAGCTCGATCAGGAAGCCACAGCCCACCACCTGCGCGCCGAGCGACTCGACCAGATCGCACAGCGCGCGCGCGGTGCCGCCGGTGGCGAGCAGATCGTCGTGCACCAGCACGCGCGCCCCGCGCGGCAGCGCGTCGCGGTGGAGCTCCAGGCGCGCGGTGCCGTACTCGAGCTTGTACTCGACACCCACGGTGGAGTGGGGCAGCCTGTCGGGCTTGCGCGCCAGCACGAAGCCGGCGCCCAGCTCGAGCGCCAGCGCGGGGCCCAGCAGAAAGCCGCGCGCCTCCGCGCCGATCACGCGCTGCGCCGAGAGCGGCCTCGCGTGGTCGGCGAGCGCCCGCACCGCGAGCGAGAGCGTGTGCGGGTCGGCCATCAGCGGGGTGATGTCCTTGAAGGAGACCCCCTCCTGCGGGAAGTCGGGGATCTCGCGGATCCGTTGGCGCAGCGCGTCCTGGACGCTCGTCGCCGGCGCCGAGATGTCGCGCGCCGTCGTCATCCCGCGATCTTGCGCAGATCGCGCACCAGCAGCAGGTGCTTGAGGTGCGTGGTCACCGCCGCGAGGTTCTCCAGCGCCTCGATCGCCTCCTTGCGCCGCTGGGGGTTGCGCGAGCGCAGCGCCGGCGCGAGGATCTGCTGCAGCAGGCTGGCCTCGCGGTCGGCCGAGGAGCGGAACACGCGCAGGTTGCGACCGCCCACCCCGTAGCGCGCCAGCTCGGCCACCGCGCCGATGATCTCTCGCTCGGTCTCATCGAAGTAGCGCGCCCCGCCGCGCACCTCGCCCTTGATCACGCCGTACTCCACGAGCTCGGAGACCAGCTTGCCGTTGGCCTTCGTGTCCTCCAGCACATCCTCCAGCGAGTACAGCGCGCCGCTGGAGTCGCTCACGCTCAGGCGCTTGTACCCGCGCGTGCCGCCGTCGCGCACCGGCACCACCGCCGGCGAGGCCGCCTCCGCGCGGCCCGCCGCGAGCTCCTGGCGGATCACCCGCAGGGGAAGGAACTCGTCGCGTTGCATGCGCAGGATCGTGCGCAGCCGCGCCACGTCGGCCTGCGTGTAGAGCCGGTACCCGCCGGGGGTGCGGCGCGGCGTGAGCAGCTTCTGATCCTCCAGATAGCGGATCTTTGAGATCGAGATGTCGGGGAACTCCTGCGAGAGCGCCTTACACACCGCGCCGATCGTGATCGACTTGCGCCGCTGCGCCACCGTGCCCTGCGCCTGCAGCTCGTCCTCGAGGCTCTCCACCTCCGCGCCTTGCGTCGGGGGCGTGCTCATCGTTCGCGGGCGGGACTCATCGTTCGTGGAAGCTCAGCTTGTACTTGCCCACCTGCAGCTCATCGCCGTCCTCCAGCCGGTGCGACTCGATGCGCGAGCGGTTGACGTAGGTGCCGTTCAGCGAGCCGCAGTCGTCCAGGTGCCACTGATCGCCGCGGCGCACCAGCACCGCGTGGTCGCGCGAGACCGTCACGTCGTCGAGGAACACGTCCGATTCGGGCCGCCGCCCGACGCGCACGCGCTCGCCGCCCAGCACGAAGCTCTCCCCCACGCGCCCGCCGCCGGCGCGGATCACCAGCGCGGGCCCGTGCGCGATGACGTCGTCCAGCTCGACAGGGACCAGCTCGCCGCTCTCGTCGATGCGGTAGGTCGCGGTGGCCGGATCGCCCGCGCCCTCCTCGCGGGGCAGCAGCGCCCCGCACCGTTGGCAGTAGTTGGCGTCCTCCGCGTTGGTGAAGCCACACTCGACACACTGCACCCTCACCACTATAGCCCAGACCGTGAAGCTGAGCCTTAGGGTCCGCGCGCGGTGTCGCCGCGGCCGTCGCCGACGGCGGCGCTGCCGGTCCCGGCGCCGGCCCCGCGCTGGGCGCGGCGGATGCGCAACCCGTCGCGCACGTACAGCGCGGTGGCCAGCAGCGCCATCGCGAGGCCCACGTAGAGCAGGATCTCGCCGAGCGTGCCGAGCCCCGCCATCGCGAAGAAGAGCGAGCCCATCACCGGCGGCACCGCCAGGCGCCCGGGCCAGTTGATCTTCACGTCCACCCCGTGGCGCAGGCCGTAGCGGCTGAGCGCGAGCATCGCGATCTCGCGCGCGGCGAGCACCGCCAGCGCCCAGTGGGGGAGCAGATCGAAGTGCCAGCAGACAACCACGCCCGCCACCACCAGCAGGCGGTCGGTCACGGGGTCCATCAGCGCGCCCAGACGGCTGTACTGGCCGGTGAGGCGCGCGGTGATCCCGTCCGCGTAGTCGCCCCAGCCGGCCACCGCGAAGAGCGTGACCGCCAGCGGGTCGGTGCCGTCGGCGCTGCTCAGCGCCACCACCAGGAACGCCGGGATCAGCGCCAGGCGCAGGAAGCCCACCGCGTTGGCCGGCGTCCACGGGTGCAGCGGGCTGCCGGCGACCGTCTCCGACGGCGGCGGGCCGGAGCGGTCGAAGCCCAGCAGCCTGGACTTGCTTCGATCCTGCGGGCCGCCCGGCTTTACGGAAGCGTCTCCCACAGCTCGTGCACCGCGCGCGCGAGCTCGTCGCCCTCGCCGCCGCGGCCGCCGCGGCCGAGCGCCAGCGCGGGGCCGGGCGCGGCGCCGCGCCGCAGCTGCACCTCGATCTCACCCGACTCCAGCGCGCGCCGGCCGATCGTGAGGCGCAGCGGACAGCCCAACAGCTCGGCATCGGCGAACTTCTCGCCCGGGCCCGCGTCGCGGTCGTCGTAGAGGACCTCGATGCCGGCCTCGCACAGCGCGCGATAGACGCCCTCGGCCGCCTCGCGCTCGGGCGAGCGGGGCTTGCCGATCGCGACGAGGTGCACGGCAAACGGCGCCAGCGCGCGCGGCCAGGAGATGCCGCGCTCGTCGGCGAACTGCTCCACCGCGGCCGCCGCGATACGCGCCGGTCCGATGCCGTAGGAGCCCATCCAGATCGCGCGCTCGCGCCCGCGCTCATCGAGGTAGGTGGCGCCGAGCGCGTCGGAGTAGCGCGTGCC
>WQXW01000314.1 GCA_009781575.1 Solirubrobacterales bacterium | reverse complement strand
TCAACTCCGCGATGTCCGCCAGAATGAACTCGAGCAGCGCCGATCCGGACCTGGTCGCGATCTCGCGCGTGCAGGCGGCGATCGAGGCCTCGCTGCGCTCGATCAGCTCCTCCACGATGGCGGGATCGGTCTCGATCGGCGTGGGCGCTCCGCCGCCGGGCGCTCCGCCGTCGGGCGCTCCGCCGCTGGGCGCTCCGCCGCTGGGCGCTCCGCCGCTGGGCGCTCCGCTGCTGGGCGCTCCGCCGTCGGGCGCTCCGCTGCTGGGCACATCGCCGGGCACCTCGTCGGCGAGCGACGGGATGAGGTTGCCGCGCTCGAGGATGGTGTTCAGCGCGTCGCCGATCAACGGATCGGACCTGCCCAGGGCCAGCAGGCGTGCGCGGCTCGTTGGCGAGGCCAGGTCGGGGGCGACGTCGACGAACAACCTGCCTCCCGCGACGTGCATGGGCCGCGCGGCGGTGAGCTGCCACAGGGAGAGCCCCAGGGGCTTCATGGGGTCGGTCATCATCTGTTGATGACCGACCGAGACATACACGTGGCTCTCTCGATCGTGGGATTCGGGGATGGGAAACAGCGTGGTGATCGGCCGGCTCTGGACGATCTGGAAGCCATTGTCGTCCAGGCACCACTCGATGTCCTGGGGGCGGCCGAAGTGCGCCTCGATCCGCCGGCCGAGTTGCACCAGCCGCAGCACCTGCGCGTCGGTCAGCGCCGGCATCTGTTGGCGCTCGGGCTCGACGGGCCGCTGGTCGGTCCCGCCCGAGGGCGAGGCGTGGATCGCGAGCGGCTTGGTGGCGATCGTGCGGGCGATGACCGCGCCGTCCCGCACCCGGTGGACGTCGGCATTCACCAAGCCGCAGACCAGGCCCTCGCCGAGTCCCCAGCCGGCCTCCACGGAGGCGACCCTGCGATTGGAGGTGACGGGGTCGGCGGTGAACAGCACGCCGGCCGCGCGTGGGAAGACCATCCGCTGCACGATCACGGCCATCTGCACATTCCGGTGGTGCAAGCCGTTGCGCAGCCGATAGCTCACGGCGCGCTCGCTGAAGAGCGACGCCCAGCACCGCCTGACGTGGGAGACGATCGTGGCCGGGCCCACGACGTTCAGATAGGTGTCCTGCTGGCCGGCGAAGGAGGCGCTCGGCAGGTCTTCGCCGGTCGCGGAGGATCGCACGGCGTAGGCGCCCTGCTCGCCGAGTCGGGCAAGTGCGCGCGTGATCGCCGCCACCAGCTCGTCGGGCATGGCGATCGCTTCCACGGCCCCGCGGACCTCGGCGCTGAGCGCGCGGATCGCGTCGTGGTCATCCGGTTGCAGGCCCGACAGCCGATCGAGCCGATCGTCGATCGAGGGCACCTCCGCCATCGCCCGCGCGAAGGCACGCGTGGGGACGCAGAACCCGGGCGGCACACGGATTGCGGCGATCCGCGAGAGCTCCCCCAGATGCGCGGCCTTGGCGCCGGCGAGCGCCACCTGCGCGCGGTCGATCCGCTCGAGGTCCAGCACGTGGCGGCCCCCGGACTGGTCATGCATTGTGCACCCATCCCTCCTCACAGCGCGTCGGTATTCTAGATAGACCGTGGATCTCGGCGCGGCCGTCAACCGCGAGCGCACTTCGGCGCGGACGCTGCCCGGAGATGCGTCGCCGACGCTGACCGATCACCAGATCGACCTGATGCGGCCGTTCGGGCGGCTGCAGCCGGTGCGGGAGGGGGACGTTCTCTTTGAGGCCGGCGACGCGGATTATGACTTCTACGTCGTGACCGCCGGCGAGGTGGCGGTGGTCGATCAGCTCGACGAGGAGCGGCGCACACTGGCCACCCACCGCCGGGGGGAGTTTGTGGGCGATATGGCACTGTTGTCGGGAGGGATCGCGTTCGCCACAGCGGTGGTCACACAGGACGGCGAGCTCCTGCGGGTGCCGGCCCCGCGTTTGCGTGAAATTGTGGAGCAGGAGCCGGCGTTGTCGGAGCTGATCGTGCACGCGCTGCTGCTTCGGCGCTCGCAACTCGTCAGCGCCGGAGGTGGCGTGGAGATCATCGGCAGCCCGGAGTCGCCCGACACGCAACGGCTGCGACGGTTTCTCCGGCGCAACGGAGTCCCGCACGCGGTCGGTGACGCCTTGCGTGACGAGCGCGCGCACGAAAAGCTGACGCGCGCGGGCGCGACGCTCGAGGATACCCCGGCGGTGCTGCGGACGCGCGCGCGAGCACTGGTGCGTCCCACAGAAGCGGAGCTCGCGCGAGCGCTCGGCCTCGGTGGCGCGCGTGCGCGAACCGCGCGATATGACCTGTTGATCGTGGGCTCCGGCCCCGCCGGGCTGGCGGCGTCGGTGTATGCGGCCAGCGACGGGCTCGCGGCGGGCACGGTCGAGGCGCTGGCGCCGGGAGGACAGGCGGCGACCTCGCCACGGATCGAGAACTACCTCGGCTTTCCCGCCGGCGTGTCGGGCGCCGAGCTGACCCAGCGGGCGCTGATCCAAGCGGTGAAGTTCGGCGCGGAGTTTCTGCTCCCCCGCACCGCCCGCACGCTGTCCCCGGCGCCGGATGGGACACACCTGATCGGGCTCGACGACGGCAGTGAGCTGATCGCGCGCCACGTGATCCTCGCCACCGGGGCGCGTTACCGACGGCTCGAGGTGCCCGGGGCGACGCGATTCGAGGCATTCGGACTGTTCTACGGCGCGATGCACCTCGACAGCACCGGTTGCCGCGGACAGGAGGTGGTCGTGGTCGGAGGAGGCAACTCGGCCGGCCAGGCGGCGCTGTCGCTGTCGGCGTACGCCAGCCGCGTGCACCTGCTGGTTCGCCGAGCGGAGCTGTCGGCGACGATGTCGCACTACCTGATCGAGCGGATCGCGGCAAACCCACGCGTGGCGCTGGCGACCTCGACCCAAATCGTCGAGCTGCGCGGCGAGGACCGGCTCGAGGCGGCCGTGCTGCAGGGCCCGGACGGGCAGGCGCACGCGATACGAGTGCGCGCGGTGTACGCGCTGCTCGGCGCCGAGCCGCACACCGAATGGATGCCCGACGCGATCGAGCGTGATCGCCACGGATTCGTGCTGACCGGCGAGTCACTCAGCGGCCCGGCACGGGGCACGGCCGAGTGGGCCGCGGCGGGGCGCG
>WQXW01000313.1 GCA_009781575.1 Solirubrobacterales bacterium | reverse complement strand
GCTCATCCTCCAGAGCAGCACCTGGGTGTCGAGCAGCAACCCCAAAGCGCTCGTCCTCCTCGTCCCATTCGGCATACATCTCGTCCAGCTCCTCCTCGCTGAGCTCAAAGTCGTCGGAGATCCAGATCTGGCCTGCCAATGAGCCCCAGCCCTTCAGAAAGCGCTCGCCCGGTCGCTCGCGACGCTCGACACGCGACAGACGGGCCACGGGTACCCCGTTGCGGGCGATCTCGATCTCCTCACCCGCCTCGACGCGCGCGAGCAGCTTCGACAGGTTCGTCTTGGCGTCCCCGACGTTCACCAGCATGGCCTGACCATAGCACTTAGCCAAGCTTGGCCAAAGCCGCCGCGCGCGCGCGACCACGAACACTCCTGTCGGAGGCGCCGTTGGGTGATTCAAATAGAGGATTCGTTCCGCGCGGAACGAATCCTCAAAACAAAACACGCAACGGACGCTGCTCGACGACCGGCGCCGCCGGAGCGGGCGCCCCCCCGGAGCTCGAGCCGTGGGGGCTTACGCGGCCTCGCGCAGCGCGGCCAGCTCTGGCGACTCGGCCAGCTTCTTCAGCGCGCGCTGCTCGAGCTGGGAGGCGCGCTCGGCGGAGAAGCCGAGGCGCTTGCCGATCGCGGTGAGCGTCTGGGGCTCCTCGGGGCCGGTGCCGAAGCGCAGCGTCAGCACCTTGCGCTCGGTTTCGGGCAGCTGCTCGATCGCGCGGTGCACGAGGCGCTCGCGCTCGTTCTCCCACGCGGTGTCCTCGGGCGGCTCCTGGTCGGAGGGCAGCAGGTCGCCGAGCGCGGTGTCGCCGTCCTCGCCGACCTGCTGATCGAGGGAGACGAGCGCGGCGCGCTGGTGGCGCACCTCCTCGACCTGCTCGATCGGCAGCGCGGCCTCGCGCGCGATCTCCTCGAGCGTGGGCTCGCGGCCGAGGCGCACCGACAGCTCGCGCTCCACGCGCCCCACCTTGCGGGAGCGCTGCGCGACGTGGACGGGCAGGCGGATCGTGCGGCCCGAGTTCTCGAGGCCGCGCTGGATCGCCTGGCGGATCCAGAGGGTCGCGTAGGTGGAGAAGCGGAAGCCCTTGCGCCAGTCGAACTTCTCGCTGGCGCGGATCAGCCCCAGCATGCCCTCCTGCACGAGGTCCGCCAGCGGCAGCCCCTGGTTCTGGTAGCGCCGCGCATTGGAGGCCACCAGGCGCAGGTTGGAGTTGATCATGAGCTCCTTGGCGTGCAGGTCGCCGCGCTCGATGCGCTGCGCCAGCTCGACCTCCTGGGCGGGGGTGAGCAGGGGGTAGCGGCGCGAGTGGGCCAACAGCTGGTCCACCGACTCGGGGATGAAGCTCTCGTCGGCCGCCAGCGCGGTCTCGCGCACGCGCCGCGCGGCCCGCTCGTCGGGGAGCGGGTCGGGGTCGCGCGCCGGCGCGCTCGCCAGCAGCTCGGCGGGCTCGCCCGTGGTGGGGTCTATGTCGTCTGTGGTCAAGGTCATGTCGGTAATCCGATAGCTGGAGTCGGGATTATACGCCTGAATAGTTGCGCTGTCAACAATCTCATGGGCACACCAACCCGATACCCCCGCGCCACAGTCAACGCACGCGCGGGCCCACAGTTGCGCTGTTTCGCGGCGCCCGCCAAGCGGCCTGCGGGCGTCCCGCCCGGGCGTCCTGCGGGCGCCCGTCCGGCGAGGTGCGAGCGCCCGGGCGAGCCTCGGATTGCGAGCGCTCAGGAGCGCAGCCGCGCGAGCGCCTCGCGGGCCTCGCCGCGGCCGTCGGCGCCCGCGGGCCGGCGGCGCAGCAGCGCGCCCCAGTCGCCGTCGCCCACGTCGGCCGGCGCGGAGCTCTGCAGGAACGCGCGCAGCGCGCGCGCCAGCCCCTCGGGGTCTTCGAGGTGGGGGAAGTGGGCCGCGTCGGGCAGCAGCTCGAAGCGACTGCCCGGCGCGGCGAGATGGGCGGCGCGGCCGTGGGCGGGCGGGATCGTGTGGTCGCGCGCGCCCCACACGATCAGCGTGGGCATCGCCTGCAGGAGATACAGGCGATCCTCGGCGCTCACGCGCTGGCCCTCGACGTCGATCACCGCGCGCAGCGTGTGCAGGAACGCCTCGCGCGCGCCCGGCTGCTCGAGCGGGCGCAGCGCCCGCGCGATCGCGCGCAGGTAGACGCCGCCGCGCGCGCCGGCCCCCTCGATCCACTCGCCCGCGCGCCAGAGCGCGTGCAGCAGGGAGGGGTGCGCGGCGACCCGCAGGATCGCCGAGGCGCCGGGCAGCGCGGCGCTGCGCAGCATGGGGCTGACCTCGCGCCCGAGGCCGCCGCTCGAGACCAGCACGAGCCGCTCGGTGCGCTGGGGGAATTGGTAGAAGAACTGCATCGCCACCCCGCCGCCGAGCGAGTGGCCCACGATCGTGGCCCGCTCGACTCCGATGAACGAGAGCAGGTCGCGCACGCTCGCCGCGTGGGCGCCGAGCGAGTAGTCGCCGCGCGGCGTGGCGGAGTCGCCGTGGCCGATCAGGTCGGGTGCGATCACCGTGTGGGCGTCGGCGAGGCGCATCGCCACCGCCTCCCAGTGGCGCGAGGAGTTGACCATCCCGTGGATCAGCACGATCGGCGGCCCGTGGCCGCACGAGCGGTAGATCACACGGTGCCCGTGCAGATCCACCTGCCGGGGCTCGAAGTGGGGCGGGGGCGAGGCGTCACCGGTCAAGCGCCGGCATAGCTTACGATCAGATCGGTCGCGACCCCCACCAGGAAGCCCAGCGCGATGAAGCAGAGCCCCAGCTCGCGGTGGCCCTGGCGGCGCATGGCGGTCCAGATCTCGCCGACCACGTAGAGGATCGCGCCGCCGGCCAGCGCGTAGAAGGCCAGCTCCAGCGGATCGGAGCTCACCTGGTAGCCGACCAGCGCGCCCACGAAGGTGGGGCCTCCGCCGATCAGGCCGGCGATCGCCAGCCAGCGCCAGGAGGGCCGCACCGCGCCGAGCGGGCCCACGATCGCAAAGCCCTCGGTGGCGTTGTGCAGCGCGAAGCCGATCACCAGCACCGTCGCCAGCCCGATCGCGCCGCTCTGCGCGGAGACCCCGATCGCGAGCCCCTCCGCGAAGTTGTGCAGCCCGATTGCCCCCGCGATCGTGAGGCTCGTC
>WQXW01000312.1 GCA_009781575.1 Solirubrobacterales bacterium | reverse complement strand
GACATACCGGATCCGGGGGGCGACCGACGACGCTTCCGGGGTGGTTTCGGCCGCCGTTTCCGGCGTGGTTTCGGGAGTCGTTTCGGGCGTGGTTTCGACGGGCGCTTCGGGCAGGCTCGAGGAGCCGGGCGACGCCGGCAGGGAGGACCCGGCGGCGGAGGGACCGGAGGAGGCGGCCAGCACCAGGCGAGGCCGACCGGCGGCCGGCCCGGAGCTGACACTCCTGCCCACGAACACCCCGAACGCGAGCAGCGCGAGCAGCGACACCGCAACCGCCCACGGCGCGGGCATGCGGGGGTCATCCAATTTGAACGCGCCCATGGCTGCGACAATATCTGGTGGGGCGCCGGCGGCACGCCGGCGGGGCGCTGCTGGGATGCCACCGGAGCGCCGGCCGCGCGCCGTCGGGGTTCTGTGCAGATTGCGACGAAATTGACGGCGCGTGATCGTGTGGTATGCGCCATACTGGTCCGGCATGAGTGCCGCCGCAGACGAGTTCGAGGGCGCGCACGCGCGTGCGCAGACGCACACGATCCCGCTGACTCCCGTGGAGTCGGGGCAGGAGCGGTGCGTGCGGTGCGGTGCGGCGCTGGCCTCCGACCAGCGCTACTGCGTGGAATGCGGGCAGCGCCTGGGGCGCGCGCGCCTGCCGCTGATGGACAGCTCCGTGCAGGAGCGCGAGCGCCCCGCGGCGAGCGCGCCACCGCCCCGCCGCTGGCGCGCGTCGCCCACGACCGCGCTGCTGGCCGGGGTGGGCACGTTGCTGCTGGCGATGGGCGTGGGCGTGCTGATCGGGCGCTCCGGCCAGAGCAAAGCGACGGCCAGCAACCCGCCGGTCCAGGTGGTGACCGTGCCGAGTGGCACCTCCGCGGGCACCGCCACGCCGGGCGTGGGCGCCGAATCGCCCACCACCGGGGCGTCGTCGGCCGCGCCGGGGGTCAAAGCGGGCAAAGCGGCGGCGGCGAAAGCGGCCGCGGCGGCGTCCGCCGCCAAAGCGGTGGCGGCGGCCAAAGCGGCCGCCAAAGCGAAGGCGGTCAAAAAAGTGGCTCCCCCGCCGCCCGAAAAGGTGGTCACCGTGGGCCAGCCCGGCAAAGGCCCGGGTTACGAAAAAGGCAAATTCACGGGCAACTTCTTTGGCAAAGGCGAAGAATGACCGTGGCGGCGGCCGCGGTGACGGAGGAGCGGGTCGACCTCGCGCGGCGCCGCGACGAATTGGCGGGGCGCCTCGTTGAGTTGCAGTGGGATCTCGGGGGCCTCGTGTACGAGATGGCGATCCGCGACCACATCCGCGTGGACGTGCTCGTGAGCCAGGCGGCCACGCTCCAGGAGGTCGACAACGAGCTGGGCGAGGTGGAGCGCATCCTGCGCATGGAGCAGAGCGGCACGACGGGAGTGTGCCCCAACTGCCACTCGCCCCACAGCGGCGGCGCGGCGTACTGCTGGCACTGCGGCCAGCCGCTGGCCGCGCACGTGGCGAGCCACTCGATCGGGCCCCAGTAGATCGCCCGCCCAGCCCGCCGCACCAGCCCGCCGCACCAGCCCGCGGCCGGCGCGCCGCCGCCGTCCGCGGCCACATCCCGCCACGATGGCCCGCCGCTCTGGCCCGCCGCGGCCCCGCGCGGGGCGTCGCCGCGGCTCAGCCGAAGCGGCCGGTGACGTAGTCGGCGGTGCGCGAGTCGGAGGGGCGCGTGAAGATCGTGTCGGTGTTGTCGTACTCGACCAGCACGCCGGAGGAGGCGCCGTCGCGGGAGTCGAGGGAGAAGAACGCGGTGCGGTCGGCGATGCGCGCGGCCTGTTGCATGTTGTGCGTGACGATCACGATCGTGTAGCGGTGCTTGAGCTTTTGCATCAGCTCCTCGATGAGCGTGGTGGCGATGGGATCGAGCGCGGAGGCGGGCTCGTCCAGCAGGAGCACGTCGGGTTCGATGGCGATCGCGCGCGCGATGCACAGACGCTGCTGCTGACCGCCGGACAGCGAGAGCGCGCTCTCGCGCAGGCGGTCCTCGACCTCGTCCCACAGCGCGGCCTGGCGGAGCGCGCGCTCCACGCGCTCGTGCAGCTCGTGCTTCATCCCGAGGTTGCGGGGCGCCCAGGCGACGTTGTCGTAGACCGACTTGGGGAAGGGGTTGGCGCGTTGGAAGACCATCCCGATGTGACGGCGCACCTCCACGGGATTGACGCGCGCGCCGTACACGTCCTGGCCGCGATAGAGGATCGAGCCGTCGATGGCAAAGCCGGGCACGGTGTCGTTCATACGGTTGATCGAGCGCAGAAACGTGCTCTTGCCACACCCGGAGGGGCCGATGATGGCGGTTATCTGGCGCTCGGGGATCGCCAGCGAGACGCCGTGGAGCGCGCGCTTGTCCCCGTAGGACACCGACAGCGCGCGCGCGTCGAGGATCGTGGGGCGCGTGCCCGCCCTGATCTCGGCTGGCGCGGGGGCCAGCTGCGTCGTCGTGGTTGCCGTGGGCAGGGCGCCGCGCGCGGCGCCGTTGACACCGTTGCGCGCGGCGTGGTCGCGGCCGCGCTCAGGCTCGATGATGATCCGCCGGCGAACGTGTCCCTCGCCGGGCAGAGGGGGCGTGGGGTCGGGGGAGCGCGGCTCGCTCACAGCGCCAGCTTTGCACGGTTGCGGCCCAACAGGGTCCTGGCGCCGACGGAGGCGACCAGGATGCACGACAGCAGCACGAGCGCGGCGCCCCACGCGCGCGCGTAACCGTAGGGGTCGGCGGCTTCGGAGGCCTTGAAGATGTAGCCGGGGATCGAGGGGAGCGCTTCGCCGAACATGTTGACCGTGATGCCGTTGGCCACGATCGAGGTGGTGAACAAAAGAGGCGCGGTCTCGCCGGCGGCGCGCGCGGCGGCGAGCACGGTGGCGGTGGTCATGCCGCCGATGGCGCCCGGCAGCACCACCCCCAGCACGGTGCGCCAGCGGGAGACGCCCAGCGCGTCGGCGCCTTCGCGCCACGTGGTGGGCACGAGCAGCAGCACCTCATAGGAGGCGCGCGCGATCATCGGAAGCATGATGATCGACAGCGCAAACGCCCCGGCGAAGCCGCTCTGATGGTGACCGACCACCAGCAGCCCGAACACGAACAGCCCCACGATGATCGAGGGCAGGCCGTTGAGCAGAT
>WQXW01000311.1 GCA_009781575.1 Solirubrobacterales bacterium | reverse complement strand
CGGATGGCCGGTGGCAGCGGCTGAGGCCGATCTCCTTCACCGCGCGTCGCGGCGCCTACGCGGTCACGCACGCGTTCCGCCTGCCAAGCCAGGGCGCGCTCACCGCGCTGCGCGTCGAGCTCCTCGGCCGCAGGGACTTCGCGCGCGCATTCTCCAAGCCATTCGAGGTGACCATCCGCCACCCACCTGGCTCTCGCCCGCATCCGCGACTCACCAACCCGCACCACCCGATCGAGCAGCGCAGGGCCGCGGAGCGCCGCAGAGCCGCAGAGCGCCGCAGGGCCGCGGAGCGCCGGCGGCGGCTCGAAGAAGCGCGCAAGCGGCGCACCGAAATCCAGGAAGCGCGCCGGCGTAGGGGGCTCGAAGAACAGGCGCGCCGGCACCGCAAGCAGGTTGAACTGGAAGCGCTCAGGCACCACAGGAGGCTCGAGGAAGAAGAAGCCCGCAAGCGGCGCCAGCAACTACAGGAAGCCGCCAAGCGGCACCGGCTCGAAGAAGCTCGCCAACGGCGCCAGCTCGAAGAAGATGCTCGCAAGCAGCGCCAGCGCCAGCAAGAAGAAAAGCGCAAACGGCTGCTCGAAGAAAAAAGTCGTCGTACGCACACCAAGCGCGCGAAGGGCACCGGGTAAAGGTTCCCCGGGCAAACGTTCCCTGGGCGCACCTCCCTCCGAGTACGGCCCACAGGTCGGGCGGCGGTGACGATGTCAGCTGTCGGCGGGGAGGATTGTGAACGCACCGCCCTGCTCAGCGGTGACCGGCGCTGGGATCACCAGTGTCCCGTCCACTGTCTTCAACAGCCGATCAATCCGGGGGAAGTAGGGGTCGTTGGCGTCGCCGAGCGCCACCAGTGGTGCGGCGTCGACAATGACCGTCACTTGCCGAAGCCCGCGAGCAGATCCTTCTCCGACAGGTCCGCAACCGATGATCCGTCCCCGTGTCCCGATCCGGCGAGTGCGAAGTTTCGGTCCTGTGCCGCTCGTGACTGATAGCCGGCCACGGCCTCGCGCAGAACCTCGGCCTGCGACCTTCCCTCCTCACGTGCAATGCGCGCAAGCCGCCGCGCCTGCTCCTCATCCAGATAAACGCTCGTCTTCCGCATCGCCACATATGTAGGGTAGCAATGTAGGGCAGAGCGAGGGTATCGGCGTTTCGTTCTTTGTTTTGAGGATTCCTTCCGCGCGGAACGAATCCCCAAAACAAATCCCCCAACGGCTCCTCGGACAGGTGTGTGTTCGAGGCCGCGCCGGCACCCGCCTCGCTCGGGCCCATAGACTCGAGCCCACGATGCCCCCGTTCGTGCACCGCCTGCGCGTTCGCTACAACGAGTGCGACCCCCAGGGCCACGTTTTCAACGCCAACTATTTCGTCTACTTCGATCTCACCCTGACCGAGCTGTGGCGCCACGCGCTCGGCTCCTACGAGGCGCTCACCGCCGACGGCCTCGACATGGTGGTCGCCGAGGCCGGCGCTCGCTTCCGTGCCCCCGCGCGCTTCGACGACGAGCTCGAGCTCACGCTTGCAGTGCAGCGGCTCGGCAACACCTCGATGGTGTCCGCGATCGGGATCTCCCGGGATGGGGAGACCCTCGCCGAGGGGCGCATCGTGCACATCTTTGTGCGCGCCAACCGGCTCGGCGAGAAGGCCCCGATCCCCGATCGCGTGCGGCGGGTACTGCAGCGCTACAGCGTCGAGGAGCCCGGCTCGCTCGCCACCAGCCCGATCGCCGAGCGCTGAGCGGCCGGCCTGCGCGCCGCGCGCCGTCCGACAGCGCCCAGCGGCGCCCGTACCGCTTGCCCAGGCCGCGGGTCGCCAGCGCCACGCTCACGCTCACGCTACCCCCTCGACGCGGGCGGAGCGAACAGCGTCGCGAAAGAGCGCCTCGATCGACTCCTCATCGAGCCCCGCGCCCCGCGCCTTCACGATCCAACCGCGCAGCTCCCGTCGCAGCGGCGCGTGCGCGGCGATCGCCGGATCCACGAGCGAGCCGGTGACGAACGTGCCCACCCCCGGCCGCGCGGCGACCAGCCCGGCGTGCTCGAGCTCGCGGTACGCCTTCAGCACGGTGTTGGGATTGATCGCCAGCCCCGCCACCACCTCCTTGACCGTCGGCAGCTGGTCGCCCTCGCGCAGCAGCCCGAGGCGCAGAGCGTGGCGAACCTGCTGCACGAGCTGCATATAAGGCGACACGCCGGAGCGCGAGTCGAGCTGAAACTGGATCATACTGCTAGGAGGATAGCATAATAGATCGCTGATGCGAGGGAAGGGCAGGCGCACGCGGGCGCGCACTCGAATGCCTGCAGCAATGAAAATGCGCATTTTGCGGAAATCTGGCGCGCTGGGTCGAACACGACTGTCTGAGGCTCCGTTGGGGGATTTGTTTTGAGGATTCGTTCCGCGCGGAACCAATCCTCAAAACAAAAAACGCAACGGACGCTGCTCGACCGGGACCCGCCGGCGCGGGCGCCAGCTCAGTTTGCGGGGATCGCGATCGAGCGCCCGCGTATCAGCTGGCCCACAGATGCTGCACTCCGTATGCCCGCCACGGCCTCCACGGCTCGGCCGCGCGCACGATCGCTCGCTCGTCGCCGGGCAGGCCGAGTCGCGAGATCGCGCGCCTCACGCCGAGGTCGGTGGTCAGGAAGGCGTCGGGGTCGCCGAGGCCGCGCATCGCGATGTACTCGGCTGTCCACGGCCCGATGCCGGGGATCGCCAGCAGGCGCGCGCGGGTCTCGCCGCGGTCGCCGGCCGGGTCGATCACGATCTCCTCCCGCGCGAGCGCGCGCGCCAGGCTCTGCAGCGTGCGCCTGCGCCGCATCGGACCCCCGAGCGCGGTCTCCTGCGCCTCGGCGATCGCCTCCGGCGTTGGGAACAGATGCGTGAGCGCGCCGTCGGGGCCGCGCAGCGGCTCGCCCAGCGCCCGGGTGAGCCGCGCGGCGGCCGTGCGCGCCGCGGCCACCGACACCTGCTGGCCCAGCACCGCGCGCAACGCCAGCTCCGCGCCGTCCACCGCGCCCGCCACGCGCAGCCCGCGCCGCCGCCGCACCAGCGGCCCCAGCAGCCGATCTCTCGCCAGGTGCTCCTCGAACACGGCCGGCTCCGCGTCGAGGTCGAGCAGACGCCGGCACCCCGCCAGCGCCGCGGCG
>WQXW01000310.1 GCA_009781575.1 Solirubrobacterales bacterium | reverse complement strand
TCGGCGGCGTCGCGCTCACGCTGCACCAGGCTGACCGCCTCGGCCACGTCGCCGTCCGCGCGCGGGCCGCCGGACTCCAGGTGCCAGTGGCGGGTCATCGTGGTGAGCCACGTGTCGCCGGCGGGCACGATGCCGAAGCGGGTGATCGTCTGCTGATGGCCCACGAGATCGGTGTACAGCAGCTCGACCGTGATCGGTTGGCGCGCGTCGATCGCGTCGGCGATCGCCCGGCGCGCGGAATCGTGGGGATCGCGCAGCGCGCCCTGCCACATGCCGACGTCTTCGGCGGGAATGTACAGGTCGCGGGTCTGGCGGCGAAACCGGTCCAAGGGAGAATGGGTGGGCACCTCGCGCGCGGAGCTGAGCCCCGCCCAGGCGATCCACCCCTGGCAGACGCCGATACCGGTGCCGACGTTGCGGATGCTCATCGCCAGGTACACCCGGCCGTCGTCGTGCTCGACCGCGGCGCGGCCGCCCTCGGCGCGCACCCAAAGGCCCTCGACGAACATGATCTTCTGCGCGGGATCGGCGTAGCGGGAGGGCGCCAGCACGGGACGGCGCTGCTCCTGGAGCGCGGCCTCGGCGATGCGCGCGGAGCGGTTTGCCGATCGCACCGACGCGAATGTGGCGATCGCCAGCACGAGCGTGCCGACGCCGGTGGCGAACGAGGAGATCGTGGCCCAGTCGGCGGCGAGCGGGACGGTCACCGCACAAGTTTGCCACCACGCGGCGCGGCGGCGCATTTTGCGCAAATCTGGCGCGCGCGGCGTCGAACACACCTGTCGGAGGCGCCGTCGGGGGATTTGTTTTGAGGATTCGTTCCGCGCGGAACCAATCCAAAAAACAAAACACGCAACGCCCGCTGCTCGGCGAGACCGACACCGCTGGAGCGGGGCGCGCGGCGCATTTTGCGGGAATCTGCTCCGCACGCTCACCGGGGTCGACGCCCCCTCTCATCGCGGACATTGTGCTACGGTGCATGCGTGTCGGTGAACATCTCCGTGCGCCTCGACGAGAGCCTTGCGGAGCGCCTCCGCCTGCGGGCGCGCGCCGCCGGCGAAACTCTCTCGGATCGCCTGCGGCGCTACGCCGAGGAAGGGACTCGTCGCGATGAGCATCCGCTGATCACCTTCCGCGATGGACCGTCGGGCAGGCGCGCGGGGGTGATCGGTGGACCCGACGTCTGGGAGGTTGCGATGTGGGTCGAGGACCTGGCCGCGGAAGGCGAGTCGGCGGAGACGCTCGTGGCGGACTGGGCGCTCACCCGAGGCCAGCTGGATGCCGCGCTTCACTACCGCGCGGCCTACCCGGAGGAGATAACCGCGCGAGTCGAGTTGCACCGCCGCGAGACGGCCGCCGCCGAGGCTCGTTGAAACTGCTGCTCGACGAGATGTACCCGGGCGCGCTGGCCGACGCTCTGCGCGCCGCGGGCGTGGAGGCGGCGACCGTGTCGGAGCTCGGATTGGCCGGAAGGTCCGACCCGGACGTATTTGCGGGGGCAACCGCGGCGGGCCATGCGGTGCTCACGGAGAACGTGGCCGACTTCGCGCGCATCTCGGCGGAGCATCTCTCCGCGGGCCGCCACCACGCGGGCGTGCTGATCGCGCTGTCGTCGCGCTTCTCGCGCCGGCCCGCCGGGAGGAGCGCGCTGGTCGCGGCGATACGCGCCCTCGCCAAGGAGCAGCTCGAGGACCGCATCGTGTACCTGGCGCGCGCCGCTGGAGACTGACAACACCGCACGCCGCCCACTGCTCGAGCTCCGGGCGCGCCGCTCGAGCGGGCGCTCGGTCGAGCTCCGGCTGGCCGAGTTTCCAGGCGACGACGATCTCGCCAATGGCGAAGCCTGGATCTGAGCCAACGGCGACTGCCTCCTGAGCCTCAGCGCACCTCGTTCAGCGCCGTCTGGATGAGCCCGGCAACGGCCTCCGGGTGCGACAGGAAAACCGAGTGGCTCGCCGGAACCTCGACCACGGTGGCGCCCGCCCGCTCGGCCATCGAGCGCTGCGCCGGCGCGGAGATCATCCGGTCGTCGGTGGTGAGAAGGTAGTGGCTCGGCTTACTCCGCCAAGCCGGGTCGGTGATCGTGCCTCCGAGAGCGTCGACCCCCCAGGGGACCTGCGAGTCGGCCATGAACTCGGCCACGTCCGCCGGCACGTCGCCGGCGAAGGACGCGTGGAACTTCTCGCGGTCCAGCAGGAGAAAGCCGTCCTTTGGCGGCAGGATCGGCGGCACCGGCGCTCCCGGCGGTGGGTCGGCGATCAGAGTGTTCACCGACTCCCCGGCGTCCGGCGCGAACGCCGCGACATAGACGAGCGCGGCGACGTTGGGATGGTTCCCGGCCTCGGTGATCACCGCTCCCCCGTAGGAGTGTCCCACGAGCACGACCGGTCCGTTCTGCGCATCGATGGTGTGCCTCGCGGCCGTGACGTCACCATCGAGGGACAGCGTGGGATTCTGCACCACGCTCACAGCGCGGCCCTCGTTTTTGAGCAGCCGATACACCGGCAGCCAGCCGGAGCCGTCCACGAAGCCACCGTGGACGAGCACGACGCTCGGGGGGTTGTTCGACTCGGGCATGATTCCTCCTGATGGTCGTGGTTCTGCGATTCAGGCCGGTTCGGTGACCCTCACGACGAAGCTGGTGGAGCGTGGCGTCGATCTTATCCCGCTGCTGCTGGCTCGTCTTCTCCCCCATCGCGTGTGCGTTCGGTCGTCGAGCGTGACCGCGACGAGGCCCGCGCGCGCAACTTCGAGGCCCCCCGCTTGGGCATTGTTTGCGTGTACAAGCAAACATGCTGGGGTGGTGTGGCGGCGTTGAACCTTCAAACGAATGGAGCAAGCTGTACCGCACGCTCCCGGAGGATGAGTCGGCCGCGTCGGTGGTGACCGGGCTGCTGCCCGCGGGAGCGCACTACGCGAAGGCATTCGGAACGCTGCTGGCGTCGTCGCTGCAGTCGGCGTCGAACCGGACCCCGAGGCGCGCTGTGCTGTTCTACGCCACCGACGAGGACCAGGCGGGGGAGGCGGGGCAGCGGCTGATTCGGGCCGCGGGGTTCGATCCGGTCGAGGTCGGCGGTGTCGGCGAGGCGGCCCGAATCGAGGCGGGCGGCGACCTCAGCCAGGGCGGCGGCCTGGAGGGCAGGC
>WQXW01000309.1 GCA_009781575.1 Solirubrobacterales bacterium | reverse complement strand
GTTGCGATCTCATCGTTGGAGAGGCCCTCGGCGGCGAGCGCCATCACCTCGCGCTCGCGCTCGGTGAGCTCCTGCAGGCGCTTTGAGCTCGGGGGGGTCTTGGCGCGCACGGCGAACTCGGCGATCAGGCGCCGGGTCACCGAGGGCGAGAGCAGCGCGTCGCCGTTTGCCACCACCCGCACCGCGTCGATCAGCTCGTCGGGCTTGGTGTCCTTGACCAGAAACCCCGCCGCGCCGGCGCGGATCGCCTCGAACACGTGTTCATCCAGTTCCAGTGTCGTGAGGATGACGATTCGCACAATGTCCGTGTCGCCGTTGGCGGCTATCTGGCGGGTCGCGGTGAGACCGTCGAGCCCCGGCAGGTGGACCTCCATCAGCACCACGTCCGGCTTGTGCCGCGCGGCCAGCCGGATCGCCTCCTCGCCGTCGGCCGCCTCGCCGACCACCTCGATGTCGTCCTGCGCGTCGAGCAGCGCGCGGAACCCGGCGCGGATCAGCGCCTGACCGTCGGCCAGCAGTACTCGAATCGTGGACATAGCCTCTGCGACCTGGGAGGGCCCGAGCGCGTCACGCCTGCCATTGGACTCTCGCCGCGGAGCTTGCCAGATCGCAACCACGCCCACCACGATCGACCTGCGGAGCGCGCGCTGGCGCGCTCCGGCGGGCTCCGGCGGCCCCCCGGTTGCGCTCGGCGACGCGCGTGATCGCGCTGCGCCTCCCGCGCGCCACCCCAGTAGACTCGCGCCCTCGCGACCGCGGCCAACGCGAGCGCGCCTCCCGCTTCTCATCGACACACGTGCAGTGCGCCCCAGCCGCCGTCCTCCCACACTCGCAGCCGTTCTGGAGACCGTCCTCGGCGTGTCGCTCGTGTTGTGCGGGCTGTCGCTGGCGATCTTCACGGGCCATCGCACGCTGGCGTTTTGGCTGCTGACCTTCGGCGCCGCCGCCGCCGGGCACGGCCTGACGTGGGGTCTCGGGCTGCTCGAGGGACCGTTCTTCTGGAGCGATCGAGGTGGCCGGTGAGCGAGCGCTATGATCGCGCCAGCGCCGATGGCGGATCGCAAGGATCTCGAGTTCACATACTCGCTGATCGATCGAATCTTCCGGCTCAGCCTGGGAGAGTTGGCGGACTTCAGCGGAGCCAAGTACGACGGTGACTTTTCGCTGAGCCTGGAGGAGGCTCAGCGGCGAAAGCACCGCCACGTGGCCGAGCAGCTCCGAATCGGGCCCGGCCGGCGCGTGCTCGATCTGGGCTGCGGGTGGGGCGCGCTGCTGAACTTCGTGCGGACCCGGGGCGGTTGGGGAGTCGGTGTCACCCTCTCCTCCGCCCAGGTCGCGGCCTGCCGGCGGCACGGTCTCGACGTTCACCTGCACGACGCGCGCCAGGTCTCCCGTGAGAGCTTCGGCTCCTTCGACGCCGTGGCCAGCCTCGGCGCGTTCGAGCACTTCTGCTCTCCCGAGCAGTACCGCGCCGGGCTGCAGGAGGAGGGCTACCGCGACCTGTTCGCGCGGATCGCGCGCATGCTGCCCAGCGGCGGCCGCCTCTATCTACAGACCATGGTGTTCGGGCGCAACATGATCCCCCCCGAGCGGATCGACATCGACGCGCTCAGGCGCGTACCTCCGCGCGACTCCGACGAGTGGTACCTCGCACTCATGGGACGCCAATTCCCCGGCTCCTGGCTGCCCTCCTCCAAGGCGCAGATTGTGAGGTGTGCCGAACCGCACTTCCAGCTTGTGTCCAACAGCAATGGTCGGCTCGACTACATCGAAACCATCACCCAGTGGAACGCACGGATCGGCGCGCCCAGCCTCCGAAAGAGGTTACTCGAGCTCCGGCTCCTCCCCCACTGGCTCACCAGCGCCGATTTCCGGCTCGCGTTCACCTCCGGCGTGAGCGCCAACAAGGTGTGTTTCGAACGCGAGCTCCTGGACCACTTTCGGTTCGTGTTCGAGAAGCCGTCGTGAGCGCCGCGACAACATGCGCGGCGCGGCCACGCCTGACGGCGCGAGCTCGTCCCGTGCGGCGCCAGCCCGGCAAGCAGGCGGCTCATCGGTTCGGTCGCCACGTCGAGCCACTCTCCCGGTCGCTCGCCTCCAGACGCCGACGATCCAGTGCATCCGATAGCATCGTCGCGTTGCCACAAGAGATGGGTGTGGCTCTCCTGGAGGGACGGGGTTGTGCCTGCTGAAGCGGTTTTCTCCGGGCGGGCGCCCGCTCCGGCGGCGCCAGTCCAGCTCCGGGCGTTTCGTGTTTTGTTTTTTGGATTCGTTCCGCGCGGAACGAATTCTCTTTTTGAATCCCCCAACGGCGCCTGCGACAGGTGTGTTCGAGACAGCGCGCCGGCGTCCAGACTGGACGGGAGTGCGCCCGCCCCGCGCGTGGCCGCTGTCGGTCGGGTGGATCAAGCTGATCAAAGCTGCAAGCGAATTGGAAATCCCCACGCCTCCTCGGCGGGGTGGCACGGCATCGGCCGGGGCGATTTCGCCGATATCGCGGGAGTTTCGGCAAGTGGAATCCTCGCCCCTCCAGGAGACCCGCACCCGTAAGAATTGCCCTTATGGAATCTGGGTTGCAAGCCAGGTCGGATACTGCGGATGGAGAGCGCGGGTTCGTGCGCAAGCGCCTGTTTACTCCCACCCTGACCGCGTTTCTGATGCTCGGCGGGGCGTCCTACGCACGCCACGCCCGCCCGGTTACTCATCACCCGGCGAGAGTCGAGCTGTGTGTGCAGGCCAATACCGACGAGCTGGATGCCCCGGGACCCTCCGGTTGTGCGCGCGGTCAACGTCCGATGTTTCTGGTGCTCAGAGGACCGCGAGGGCCCCGCGGCCACCTGGGCACCCATGGGCCAAAGGGCCCTCGGGGCCCAGCCGGGATCGCGGGCGCGGTGGGCACCACCGGCGCCACTGGTGCTGCCGGTGCCACGGGCCCGACCGGGGCGAGCGGCGCGAGGGGGAACACCGGACAGGCCGGCGGGCCGGGTGCAACCGGGGCCGCCGGCGCGGCCGGCGTCACGGGACCGGCGGGTGCCACGGGACCAGCGGGTGCGGCCGGTGTCACTGGCGCTACCGGGGCTGGCGGCGCCACGGGACCGGCCGGCGTGGCCGGTGCGACCGGGGCCACCGGGACTGCTGGGCCAG
>WQXW01000308.1 GCA_009781575.1 Solirubrobacterales bacterium | reverse complement strand
GCGAGCGCGCGGCGTCATGCGGCGTCGTAGGGTCTCCATGTGCCGGAGCTGCCGGAGGTCGAGACGATCAGGCGCCAGCTGGCGCCGCTCGTGCGGGGACGCACGCTCGAGCGCGTCGAGATTCTCGATCCCCGCTGGCCTGCGCCGCTGTCGCCCGCCGAGCTGACCGACGCGCTCGAGGGCAGGCGGGTGCTGGGGCTGTCGCGGCGCGGCAAGTACCTGGTGTGGGAGCTCAGCGATGAGGTCTACCTCGCACAGCACCTGCGCATGAGTGGCGCGGTGCTTTGGGATCCCGATCCCGAGCCGCGCCACACGCGCGTGCGCATCGAGCTCGGGCCGGCCGGGGATGCGCGCGCCCGTGGCGCGCGGGCGCAGGGGAGACGCGCACCCGCCGGCGGTGCGCGGGAGCGGGGGGGACGCGCACCCACCGGCGCGGCGCGGGAGGCGCGCCGGCGTGTGCGGCTGGTGGTTGCCGACCCGCGGCGCTTCGGCACCGCCCAGCTGCTGCTGGGCGAGCGGGAGCTGGAGGAGTTCTTCGCGCTCCGGCTCGGCGTGGAGCCGTTGCGGCGGCGTTTCACCTCCGCGCACCTGCAGCGGCTCACGCGCGGACGGACGGCGCCGATCAAGGCGTTCCTGCTGGACCAGCGGCGTGTGGCGGGCGTGGGTAACATCTACGCCGACGAGGCGCTGTTTCGCGCCGAGATCCATCCACTCCAGCCGGCCGGCGAGCTCTCGCTCGAGCAGCTGAAGCGCCTGCGCGCGGGGGTTGTCGAGGCGCTGCGCGCCGGGATCGACGCGCGCGGGGCCTCGATCGACGACTTCCGCCACATCGACGGCGTGCGCGGCTCCTTCCAGGACCGCTTCCTCGTGCATCGGCGCGCCGGTGAGCCGTGCCCGCGCTGTGGCACGCCGATCGAGAAGATCGTGGCCGCCGGGCGCGGCACTTACCTGTGCCCGTCCTGCCAGGCTCCACCCCGCGCGGCGGCCCGGTGGGCCCGCGGTACCCGCCAGCGGGTACACTAGGGTCATCGCAAGCCGCCACCCCCGCATCCAGGTTCCCAGGGACCCCGCGCTCGAGCGCGCGATCACCCGTGGACGCTCTGTCCTCGGTCCGGGTGTTTCCTCTTCCCGGGTCGTGCACGAGCTGGCCGTTCGGGGCGCTGTCGCGCTGGAGCACGACCGCGAGGCCGAGCGCCGCGCGCGCGAGTTTCTGGTGAGCGTCGCCGACGGCACCTCCGGACTCGACCTCGAGAGACTGCGCGAAGTGCGGGATCGCGCGTGGCGCTGAGCTGGGGCGACGGCCCGTGGGTGGCCGACACCTCGGCTTGGGCGCGCGCCTCACACCCTGCGGTCGCGCGCCGATGGAAGGCGGCCGCTCGCGGGGGCGAGATTGTTGGCTGCCCGGTGGTCACCCTGGAGCTCCTCTACGACGCGCCGGATCGCGAGCACGTGGAGCGGGTGGCCGCGGCGCTGTCCGCGCTGCCCCAAGCACCGATCACCCGTTCGGTTTCGGATGCCGCCATCTCGGCGGTCCGCGAGCTGGCCTCGTCGGGCTCAGCCGGCAGCCACCGCGTGCGCGTGCCCGACGCGCTGGTCGCCGCGGCCGCGGCGGAGCGCGGGTTCGCGGTGTTGCACTACGACCAACACTTCGAGCGGCTCGCCTCGGTACTCGGCTTCAGGAGTCAGTGGGTGGATGACGCCGGCGCGATCCCGTAGTGAGCCGGTCCAGCTCCGTCCGTTGCGTGTTTTGTTTTGAGGATTGGTTCCGCGCGGAACGAATCCTCTTTTTGAATCCCCCAACGCTGCCTCAGACAGGTGTGTTCGAGACCGCGCGCGCCGTCGGCCCGGGGCGACCCCCAGTGTCCCCGCGTCCGCCGTCGCGCTCGGTGTCAGGTGGGGCGCTCGCCGATGAGCTCGTCCAGCTCGCCCGCCTGGACCGCCGCGCAGGTCTCCGCGAAGCCCCCCACCACTCGCTCGCCCACCAGCACCTGCGGGAAGGTCAGCATGCCCGTGCGCTCCGCCAGCTCGATGCGGCCCTGCGGGTCGTTGGCGAGGCTCACCTCCCTGTACTCGAGCCCCCGGGATTTGAGCAGGCCCTTCACGCGCGCGCAGAACGCGCAGGGCTCGGTTGTGTACACGACCACGTCGCTCATCACTTCAGAAAATATAGCTACGGCCAGGTGGCGGCCGCCCGCGCGCATACACTCGCCACGGACGCTTCCACCAACGATGCCCGGGCCGATCGCGACCGAGGGGATCGTTCTGCGCTCGATCCGCTACGGCGAGGCAGATCGCATCCTCCATCTCTACACCCCCCACCGGGGGCGGGTCGGCGCGATCGCCAAGGGCGTGCGCCGGCCCCGCAGCCGCTTCGGCGGGCGCCTCGAGCCGTTCTTCCGCCTGCGCCTGGACCTGCACGAGGGCAGAGGAGAGCTGCTCACCGTCACCGGCGCGCACACGCTCGAGGGCCACGCGCGCCTGCGCGCCGACGCCGCCGCGCTCGACGCCGCCGCGCGCGCCTGCGACGCGGTGGCGCGGCTGTTCGAGACCGGCGAGCCCCATCCCGCGGTGTTCAACCTGCTCTGCCGCAAGCTCGCGCTGCTCGACCAGCGGCCCGCCACCGCCACGCGTGCCGCGGCGTTGGCCTTTCGCCTCAAGCTGCTCGTGGCTGCCGGCATCGGCCCCCAGCTGGGCGCCTGCACCACCTGCGGGGAGCGCGAGCACCTCAGCGGTTTCTCCCCCGCCGCCGGAGGGGTGGTGTGTCACGCGTGCGAGGCCGGCTCGTTCCCGCTGGGCCAGGAGGCGCACCGCTTCATGGTGCACTCGCTCGCCCACTCACTCAGTGAGGACCTCGCGGCCCCGCCGCGCGCGCTGGGACAGGCGGAGCGCGCGATATCGGAGATGCTCGAGCACCACGCGCATCTGCGGCTGATGCCCGCGTGGGCGCCCTCGCCGAAGGCGCCGGCACAATCGCTGACACAATCGATCCCATGAGCACCGCGGATGATTTGAAGAGGAGCGATTCACAGGGGGCGGCGGAGGTGGCCACGAGGTTCGAGGCTCGCCGGCGCGCGCTCGAGGAGCACTCGCTGTCGCCGCTGGCGGCCCGCTCCTACCCGGCCCTGCGCGCGCGCCCTGAGCCCGATTGCG
>WQXW01000307.1 GCA_009781575.1 Solirubrobacterales bacterium | reverse complement strand
CCGACTGGCCGAGCGCCCGCGGCGGATCGCAGTTGCTGCCCAGTTCTTCGCCGTTGACCGAGGCGACGTTGGCCGCGATCAGCGTGGTGAAGGCAAACGGGTGAGAGCCCGCTTGGGTGGCGGGGAGGCCGTCTTCCTGGGTCGCCTCCGTCTCCAACTGCAGACCGTATGGCACCTGTTGGGAAGCTGCGACCACCGGTGTTGAATTGCTGGTCGAGGCTTCTTCGGGCGCTCCGCCGCCGGCCATCGTCGCGGTGTTGAGGAGCGGACCAGCGGCGCCGGGCGGCGTTTGGACGCCGGGCGGGACTTCGACGTCGATCCGGGCGATCACTCGATCTCCGATCGGCACCGAGCTTTCGCTCGTGCATTCGACCGTCTGCCGACCCCCGCTGCTGCCGATGGTACATGCCATCGGCGTCGCTTCGCCATATCGTGTGTGTTCGATTCCTGCAGATGCAGCCGCAGAGGTGACGATCACGCCCGCCGGCAGGGTGTCTTTGAAACTGATCGGTCCAGTTGACGCGGCGCCGCCATCGTTCATCGCGACGATCCAATAGAAGTCGGATTTGTCGCCCGCGTGGAAGTAGCTCGGCGATGGCTGTGAGATCAGCATCCATCGCGGCGCTGGACGTGCGGCAGTCGCAGTGGTCGCGGCGACCAGCCCCGCCGGCAACAGGGCCGCGAGCGCCAGCGCGCACCGTACCTTTCGCGCGATCGACATGCTACTTGCCGCTCCGTTTGTGCCGACGGCCCGACCGCTTCGCTTTCGCGTGCTTCACGTTCGCGGGCTGTTGGCCGTATCGCCGGCGCGCCTGCGCTTCGCACGATTGCCGCTTGCGGCTGTTTCGCTTCTTTCGGCATGTCGTCAGCGCTTTTGCCAGCTTTTGCGTGCGGGTTTCGCCGACGGCCGCTTTGGCGCCGCTCGGCGGCGAGAGGTTGCCGGACGCGCCGCCCGAGCCGGTCAGGGGCGCTCCCGCTGGGGGCGTTTCGCCAGAGCCTTCTCGGCAACTCGTGCGGCACGGTGCCGGTGTCTGTGCACTCGCAAAGCCGCCATCGACGCGCGCGTCGTACACATCCGACAGTTCGTCGTTGTCGGACTTCGTCAGCTGGCTGACCGTCGTGAAGAACACGTTCTCGCCTTCGCTGTCGGCATCCAGGAAGACCGCTTCGGCGGGGCTGCTGGGGCTCGAGATCAAGTAGATGCAGCCGTTGGCCGTTTCGCAGCTGCCCTCCCCGTCTCGCTCGTACTCATAGACCTTTGCGTGGGTGTTGCCGTTGACCGCGGATGTGAGCGGGTCTTGGGAGGTGAAGAAGACGCGTGCACCGTTTTCGCTCACCACCCGCACCTGATGAAAGGGGGAGTTCTCGCCGGGCCCCGGCGGCGTCGGTTCTCCTCGCGGTACCCCTGCCAGCAGGGCCGGTCCGATCGGAGCAGCGCCCGACGGGTCACATGAGGCGCAGACGACGTTGCCCGAGAGGCCCTTCTCTTCTTCGGGTGCCGTGTACTCGTATACCTCGGGCTGGCCTTCGTTGCCGTAGCCGCTTGGGAAGTTGACCGTGGGCAGCGGTTCTGCGGAGGCGAATGCGACGTGGGTGCCGCTCGGCGTGACGTAAGACTCCAACTCGGCAGCTTCTTCTGTCCAGTCACTCGCGTCTTTTTCACCCAGGGTGGTGACGTACACCGGCGCGCCGTCGTCGTGGACCATGTAGAGGTTGTAGCCATGGTCCACGCCCTTGCCGGGCACGAGTTGGCCTCTGGCGATGAAGTACACATAGGAGCCGTCGCTCGAGGCGCCGACGACGCCCTGGACAGATGCACCTTCGGCTTCGTCTGCCGGTAGGTTGGTGTCCACAGTGAGATCCTTCAGGGTTTTCGTTTCGAGGTCGTATTCATAGAGATCTCCCCGGTCGCACGCGAAGATGCCTTCGCCCGGTTCCGGTTCGCACCTTGGTTCGGTGCCGGTATATGAAGCTGTGCTCAGCTCGGCGGTGCTCGTGAAGAACACGTGCTTTCCATCCGCCGAGGCGGCCCAGAACATCGCAGGCTGTGCCTGGGTGTTGGCCGGTGTCGCCCCTGGCGCCGGCGCGGAGAGCTCGATCGTCCTGGCGGCGCCGATGCGATCGTAGACCTCGGTCAGCCCATTCTGCGCCGGGTCGGGCTGGCCTTCGTCGGCCTTCGCCTCGAACACAACGCTCGAGCCGTCGGCTGAGATCGCGTGTTCGACGTGATCGTCCTCAGACCCCACCGATTTATAAAAGATGCTGCTGCCGGATCCCGCGGTCGAGCCGCCGGGGGGAATCGCGCCGTCCGGGAGATACCCGACCAGGCTCACGTGCCATTTCCCGTCTGCTCCGTATGTGCTTTCGTAGAGATTGGTGATGGAGCGCGGCGTGAGGATGGTGCTCGCGCTTTCTTCGGGGGCGCCGGCCACCAGGCTCTCGCTGCTCTCAAACAGAATGTGGTGGAAGTCCGCGCTGGCCCCGGCGAACGTGGCGAAGTCTTTGATCTGAAAGCAGAGCTCGAGCAGTTCGGGCAGGCATCCTTCCGGGGGCACGTGGGGAGGGTTTTCGTCGTTGATCCACGTGTAGGCGCCTTCGTTTGACTCGAACAGGTTCCACACCGACGGCGTGGCTTCTGTGGTGAGCCGCTGCAGCGGGACGTTTACCACCGAGCGCGAGAGGTCTTCAGAGAAGTCGTAGGTGACCGGGTCTCCTCCGGGTGGCGTCGCGTCCGGAGTGGGCGGGGACACATTCGTGGTCTGCCAGCCGGCGGCGGTGCGGTGTGAGATGTAGGCATCCGGGTAGGACGCGCTCTGCCCGCCCGCGAAAGCGCTGAAGAGGTTCAGGTAGGCGATCCCCTGCCCATTCGGTGCGGCCTGACTTGGGTAGTAGAGGCTCACCGCGGGCACGCCCCCCTTTTCGGCGGGCGAGACCTGCTCGTAGGCGCGACAGTCGGGCAGATTTGCCGATACCCCGGTGCGCAGCGCTTCGTTGGGACAACCCTGGGCAGACGCGACGCCGGGCAGCGCCAGGAGCGCAAGCACCGTTGCCGCAGATGCCGCCCAGTGACCCGCCGACCTCATCGCGCCGATCATCTGGCCCCCCCGAGCCCGGTGCAAGTCCAGGGCTATAAAGTTCTCGACCTATAATGTTCTTGGCCT
>WQXW01000306.1 GCA_009781575.1 Solirubrobacterales bacterium | reverse complement strand
GAGGATTCATTCCGCGCGGAACCAATCCTTAAAACAAAAAACGCAACGGCCGCTGCTCGGCCGGCACCACCACCGCCGGAACGGGCGCCGGCGCATTTTGCGGCAATCGGGCGCGCCGGGCTCGGAGGCGCGACATTCATGGGCGAGCCACCGGGCCTGAGGCCCTGGCCGGACAGCCGCGCCGAGCGGGCGCTGGGCGCGGTGTCGTTGCTGACCTGCGTGGGCGTGATCGCGATGATCGCGCTGGTGGCGGTGCGCGCGTGGCCGGCGCTCGAGCACAACGGCCTCGCGTGGCTGGGCCCGGGCGGCGACCTCGACGGTCAGCTCGGGGGCATGGTCACCACCGGGACCCACCCCCCGGCGGGCGCGTTTCACCTGCGCGCGTGGCCGATCGTGTACGGCACGCTGCTGACCACCGGGGTGGCCCTGGTGCTCGCGCTCCCGCTGGCGCTGCTCTCCTCGATCTTCATCGTCGAGTTCGCGCCGGCCGCGCTGCGGCGCGTCACGATCCCGGTGGTGCGCCTGCTGGCGGCGGTGCCGTCGGTCGTGTACGGGCTGATCGGCGTGCTCGTGCTGGTGCCGTTCGTGGGGCGCCACATCGTGACCACCGCCGAGAAGACTTCTCACCAGGGATTCGTGCAGCTCACCGGCGCGAGTGTGGGCGTGGCCTCGCTGGTGCTGGCTGTGATGATCACGCCGATCATGGTGGCGCTGATCAGCGAGGCGCTGGCGGCGGTGCCGGACCGCTGGCGCGAGGGCGCCGCCGCGCTCGGCGTGCACCGCCTGCGGGCCACGATGGCGCTGAGCCTGCGCGCGATCCGCCCCGCGATCGTGGCGGCCGCCGCGCTGGCGTGCGCGCGCGCGCTCGGCGAGGCGGTCATGATCTCGATGGTCTCCGGCGGGCGCGCGTTCGCGCCCAACCTGGGCGAAGGTCCGGTGGCGCTGCTGGAGCCGGTGCGCACGCTGGCCAGCTCGATCGTCGACTACTCCGAAGGGCTCGGCGGGGCCCCGGCGCTCAGCTCCTCGCTGTACGCATTCGCGCTGCTGTTGCTGTTCTCCGCGGTGGCACTCTCGCTGGGCGCCTACCTGGTGAAGCTGCCGCTGCGCCGCCACCAGGTGAGGGGCTGAGGAGGTGGCCTACTCCCCCGACCCCGCCTGGCGCGCAACGGCGCCCGCGCGTCGATCGCGCGGCTTGCGATCGCGCGGCTTGCGATCGCGCGGCCCGGGATCCGGCGGCCGGGGATCGCCGATCGGCAGCTGGCGCTGGGGCGATCGGCTGGTGCTGGTGGGGGCGTGGGCGGCGGGCCTGGTGCTGTGCGCGCTGGCGGGCGCGATCGTGCTGTACATGGGGATCCGGGGCATCCAGTACCTGCGCCCCGGCCTGCTCTTCTCGCGCCCCCAGACGAGCCTCTCCCAGAGCGGGTCCGGTGGCTTTCTGGACCCGCTGCTGGGCACCGCGCTGCTGTGCGCGATCGGCATGGCGATCGCGCTGCCGCTGGCGGTGTGCACGGCGCTGTGGATCTCCGAGTACGGGCGCCCTCCCAGGCTGGCCCGGCTGGTGGAGTGCTGCGTGGAGATCGTCGCCGGCACCCCCGACATCGTGATCGCGATCTTCGGGCTGGCGGTGTTCCAGTTTGGGGTGCTCGGCGGGCTCTCCTCGAGCTCCGAAGCGGGCGCGGTCACCGGCCACTCGTTCCTGGCGGCGGGAGCGACGATGTCGCTGATCGCGCTGCCCCCCCTGTTCGTGGCCACGCGCGACGGCGTGCAGGCGATCCCGGCGCACATGCGCGAGGCGGCGTTCGCGCTGGGCAAGACGCGCATCGCCACGATCCGCCGAGTGCTGCTGCCGTCGGTGCGCTCCAACATCGCCACCGGCGCCACGCTCGGCATCAGCCGCATCGTCGGCGACACCGCGATCGTGATCATCGTGCTGGGCAACACGTTGCGCCTGGAAACGCAGGGCGCCGTGCCGGGCGTGAGCGTGGTGCGGGGCACCGGCTCCACGCTCACCAGCTACGTGTTCGACAACTCGCCGGCCGGCGAAGGCAACGCCCCCCAGAAGGCCTACGCGGCGGCGTTCGTGCTGCTCGTGTTCGTGCTCGCCCTCAACGGCCTGGTGGGGCTCATCGGCCGCACGCGCGCGCGAGGCGGGAGCGGCGCGTGAGCGCCGCGTGGGAGCTGACCGGAGAGCACGGTCGCGGTCGACGGTCGAGCTCCAGCCGTTTCGTGTTTTGTTTTTGGGATTGGTTCCGCGCGGAACGAATCCTCTATTTGAATCCCCCAACGGCGCCTGCGACAGGTGTGTTCGAAGCCCCGCGCGGGCCCCGCCCGCCATATTCCCGCAAAATGCGCATTTTCATGGCGCTCGTGCGAGCCCGAGCGGGCGCGGGAACTTCGATCAAGCGTCCCAAAGTTCATCAACTCAATCATCAAAGGCGATAAAGTAGGATAAGTAGATGAGCGCCGTCCCCACACAGCTCGAGGCGAAGCCGATCGATGCGACGCCGCCCGCGGCGCTGGAGGTGCCGCCGGTGCGCACGATCGTGGTCGACCGCGAGCCGCTGCCGGTGCTGCCGCCCGGAGCGCGCGAGCCGATCAGGCGCCCGGGCGCCGCCGGTCCCGAGCGGCTGCGGCTCGAGGGAGTGAGCGTGCGTTACGGGGCCAAGCAGGCGGTGAGGTCGGTGTCGCTGGGGATCCACCAGGGCGAGGTGCTGGCGCTGATCGGCCCGTCGGGCTGTGGCAAGACCACGCTGCTGCGCACGCTCAACCGGCTCACCGAGCTGACACCCACCTCGGTGCGCGCCGGCCGGGTGCTGCTGGACGGCGAGGATGTGGACGACCTGGCCGACACCACGTTGCGCGCGCGCGTGGCGATGGTCTTCCAGCAGCCCAACCCGTTCCCGATGTCGATCTTCGACAACGTGACGTTCGCGCTGCGCGAGCAGTCGCGCAGGCGCCCGCGCAGGCGCGAGCTGCAGCCGCGCGTGACCGACGCGCTGCGCCGCGCGGCGCTGTATGAGGAGGTGCGCGACGACCTGCGCCGGCCCGCGCTGGCGCTGTCGGGCGGCCAGCAACAGCGTCTGTGCATCGCGCGCGCGATCGCGCCGCGGCCGGAGGTCCTGTTGCTGGACGAGCCCTGCTCCGCGCTGGATCCGATCTCCACG
>WQXW01000305.1 GCA_009781575.1 Solirubrobacterales bacterium | reverse complement strand
GAGGACACCGACTTCACCTGGCGACTGCAGGATGCCGGCTGGACGCTCGAGTTCAACGAGCGGGCGGTCGTGCAGCACGCCTACCGGCGGACGCTGCGGGAGCTCGGCAGGCAGTGGCGCGGGTACGCGGCGGGGGCGCGCTGGCTTGCGGAGCGCTACCCGGACTTCAAGCCCGACCCGGGGCTGAACCGCGGGGCCCGCCTGATCCTGAAGCGCTTCGGGATCGGGCCGGGTGTCGAGTTCCGGGCGGACGGGCGCAGCACGGCGTCGTCGGCGCGGCTGACCCGCACCGAGCGCGCGCAGTTCCTGTTCGTGCAGTGCTATCTGGCGATCGAGGAGCAGATCGGGCTGCGCATGTCCAACGCGGTGAAACCGCCGCCCGGTGGTACGGGTCCCGGTGGTACGGGTCCCGGCGGTCCGGATCCCGGCGGTCCGGATCGGGATGGCGACCGATGAGGGTCGATCTCGTCGACCCACCGGCCTACTCGCCGCCGTATGACCACGCGCTGGCGTCGGCGCTGGCGCGGCTCGACGACACGTCGGTGCGCCTGCTCACCAGCGCGTTCGCCTACGGCGCCTCGCCGCCGCCGGACGGATACGAGCGCGACGAGTTCTTCTACCGGCACGCCCGCGGCCCGGCGGGCTCGCGGTTGCGGGCGCTCAGCAAGCGCGCCGAGCACCCGGTCGACATGCTCCGCTACCGACGCGCGGTGGCGGGCGCGGGCGGGGTCGCGGGCGCGGGGTCGCGGGCGGCCGACGTCGTCCACTTCCAGTGGCTGACCGTCCCGCGCCTGGACCTGCGCCTCCTGCCCGCCCGGCCGACCGTGCTGACGATCCACGACCCACTCGAGCGGAGCAGCCGCCGCGGGCCGATCCCCGCCGGCGCGTTCAGGGGCGTGGACGCGGTCATCGTCCACTCCGAGTTCGCGCGTGAGCAGGTCGTGGCGCAGCACGGCCTCGCGCCTGACCGCATCCACGTCATCCGCCATGGCGCACTTGGCGAAGTGACGGGAGAGAAACCCACCGTAGGGGTGGGTTTCTCTCCCGTCGAGCTGGCAGGCGCCGACGACGGCACACCGGTCGTGCTGAGCTACGGGCTGATCCGCCCCTACAAGGGGATCGGCACGCTCCTCGAAGCCTGGCGGGGGGACGCTGGGCGCGGGATCACAGACGCCCAGCTCTGGATCGTCGGCCGCCCGATGCACGAATCTTCCTCTCTGCGAGCCGCTGCGCCCGCTGGCGCGCGGCTCGTCCCCCGCTTCGTCACCCCGGAGGAGGAACACGCCCTGTTCGAGCGCGCCGACATCATCGTGCTGCCCTACGAGAAAACCGAGCGCTTCGGCTTCAGCGGTGTGCTCGCCACCGCGCTCGCCTACGGCAAGCCGATAGTCCTGAGCGACGTAGGGGGCTTCGCCGAGGTGACGGCCCTCGGCGCCGCGCGCGGCGTCCCGCCCGGTGACCCGCAGGCACTCCGCGCAGCCCTCCGGGAGCTCATCGAAAACCCCGCCCGGCGCGCCAGCCTCGCCGCCGCGGCAGGCGAGGCCGCGGCAACCGTGTTCTCCTGGGATGCGGCAGCGCAGGCCACGCTCGCCCTGTACGAGAAAATCGCAGGGCAATGACAGTCGTCGTGATCGTCTTCTGGGTGGCCGCCGGGCTGCTCGTCTACACGCAGGTCGGGTACGGGCTGCTGCTGGCCCTGCTCGCCGGGATCGGCCGCCGCGCCCGCGCCAACCACCCCGCGGCCAGGACCGCCGCAGCCGGCCAGACCGGAGCCAACGCAAGCGCCGCCGGCTCCACGGCAACCCTCCCACCCGCGCTGACCGCCGCCGCCCGCGCCGCGCAGACGCCGAGCGTCACGGCGATCATCGCCGCCTACAACGAGCAGGAGGTGATCGCCCCCCGGGTCGCGAACCTCCGCAACCTCGACTACGACCCGGCCCGCCTCCAGGTGATCGTCGCCTCCGACGGCTCCACCGACGCGACGGTCGACCGCGCGCGTCAGGCCGGTGCCGACCTCGTGCTCGCGCTCGAGCGCGGCGGCAAGATCCGCGCCCAGGACGCCGCCGTCGCCGCGGCGGACGGGGAGCTGCTCGTGTTCTCGGACGCGAACGCCGTCTGGGAGCCCGATGCGCTCCGGCGCCTCGTCCAGGCGTTCCAGAGCGACCAGCGGATCGGCTACGTCTGCGGCGACGTGACGTTCACGGCAGCCGACGCCGACGGCGACGAACCCGGCCCCACCGCCAACCAGGAGGGCCTCTATTGGCGCTACGAGATGTGGCTGCGGCGCATGGAGTCGGGGCTCAGCTCGGTCACCGCCGGCAACGGCGCGATCTACGCCACCCGCCGCGAGTCGTACCTGAACGTCGACCCGCTCGCCGGCCATGACCTGTCGTTCCCGTTCAACATGGTCAAGCGCGGCTGGCGCGCCGTGTACGTCCCCGACGCGCGCGCGCGCGAGAAGCTCGCCCCGACGATCGAGGGCGAGTTTGCGCGCAAGCGCCGCATGGCGCGCCGCACCTGGCCGACGATCTTCAGCGGCGGCCTGCTGTCGCCCCGCGGCTACAGCCCGCTGTACGCGCTGATGATCTTCTCGCACCGGATCCTGCGCTACCTGGTCCCGTTCCTGCACGTGATCGCGCTGGCGGCGAGCATCGCGCTCATCGCTCACGGCTGGGTCTACATCCTCGCGACCGCACTGCAGGTCGCGCTGCTGGCCGGCGCCGCGCTGGCGCCGCTTGTGCCGGCGCGCCCGCTGCTGGTGGCGCGGTACTACGTGGTCACCAACTGGGCGCTCGCGGCCGGTCTGTGGGACTGGCTGCGGGGCGAGCGCTCGCCCGTTTGGGAGACCGTGGAGGGCACCCGGTGAGCACCGGCGCTCCTCCCCCCGCCAGTGGCCCGCTGGCCACCGGCGGGACCGACCGCCTCCGGCGCGCCGCCGATCTCCTGCTCGCAGTGCCGGCCGCGATCGTGACCGCGCCCGTGGTGGCCGTGTTCGCCCTACTGATCCGCCTGGAGTCGCGCGGCGGCGCGCTGTTCACGCAGACCCGCGCGGGGCTCGACGGCCGCCCGTTTCAGATCTACAAGCTGCGCACGATGGTCAGCGGCGCCGAGCACATCGGCGCCGGGCTGGCGGTCCTGCAGGGTGATGACCGGATCACGCGCACGGGAGCGTTCCTGCGCCG
>WQXW01000304.1 GCA_009781575.1 Solirubrobacterales bacterium | reverse complement strand
CCCGCCGGATCGAGGGGATTCATGTGTCGCCGCGGATCCGCCATCCCTCGAACACGTCTGTCGCAGGCGCCGTTGGGGGATTCAAAAAAAGGATTCGTTCCGCGCGGAACGAATCCTCAAAACAAAAAACGGAACGGGCGCTTGACCTGGCACCGCTGTGGCGGCGTCCGCGATGGGCTGCGCGCCGGTGCGACTCGGGGGGCGGCCCGCGCCGGCCCGCGACCGTTACGTTGGCGCTTCCGGCACCGTCAGCTTGCGGCGCTGCTCATCCGCGCGGCGCAACGGGCGCACCGCCACCAGCCACACGCCCAGCGACACGGCGAGTGTGGCCGCGAGGATCCAGCCGAGTTCGGTCGTGCCCACGCCCACGTACTTCAGGCCCGACGCGAAGATCACGAAGGTGATCACCGGCCTGAGGTAGTGGTCCGGCGCGCTGGACGACAGCAGCGAGCCGACCAGCACCGCCGGCACCGAGCCCAGCACCAGGGAGGTTGTCACGCCGAAGTCCACGTGGCCGAAGATCAGCGCGCCGGCCGCGGCCGCGAGTGACAGCGGCACCGCCTGCGAGAGGTCGGTGCCCACGAGCTGCTTGGCGCCGATCATGGGGTACAGGAACAGCAGCAGCACGATCATCAGCGAGCCCGCGCCCACGGAGGTCATGCCCACGATCAGCCCGCCGATCATGCCGATCGCGAGCGTGGGCAGCGGCTTGGCGATGATCTCGTGCACCTGCGCGGTGCGCCGCTGGCCCTCGCGGCTGTCCATGTAGTAGCGCAGCACCATCGCCCCCGCGCCCGCCAGCAGCGCGGTGCCCAGGATCTGCTCCACTGTCGCTTCGGTCGATTTGGTGTTGCCCACGAGGTGCAGCAGGTAGGCGCCGAGGAATGCCATCGGCACCGACCCCAACACCATCCAGCGCAACAGGCCGCCGTGCACTGTGCCCCTGCGCATGTGCACCGCCGCGCCCACGGGGCGCATCAGCACGGCCGCCACCAGGTCGCTGGAGATCGCCGCGGAGGGCTTGACGCTGAACAGCAGGATCAGCATCGGGGTCATCAGCGCGCCGCCGCCCGCGCCGGTCATGCCCACCAGCAGGCCCACGACCGCGCTGCCCAACACGATGTAGAGATCGATTTGCATGACCGTTGTGCTCGTTTGCTGCGCTCGCCGCCCCGCTCGCCGGCCGCGCTCGCCGCGCTCCCTGGGCCGCTCGCCACGGGCGCCCTGCGAGCGCGGCTATCCGATGCCGAGCATAGCGGGTTCCTCATCTTTCTTGTTGAGCTACTCGGATTAGGTGGCTCGATGAGGGATGTGAGCTCGCGCCCCGCGGCCCCGCGGCCCCGCGGCCCCGCGCCCCGCGCCTCGCGCCCCGCGCCGGGCACCCCGGCGACCCGGCGCACCTGGCCGCCGCGGCCCCGGGGGCGAGGCGGGGTCGCGGCGTTCGCGCCGGCCGCGCGGCGCCCGACCGGCGACCACACGATGAGCCACAATCTCGGTGATGCATGTGACCGCCAAGGCCGACTACGCCGTGCGCGCGGTGATCGAGCTGGCCGGCTCGAGCCAGGCCGCTCCGCGCAAAGTCGACGACGTGGCGCACGCCCAGGAGATCCCGGTGTCGTTCCTGGAGAACATCCTCGTGCAACTGCGCAGCGCCGGGCTCGTGCGCAGCCAGCGCGGCCCCGACGGCGGCTACTGGCTGGCCACGCCGCCCGAGGAGCTCACGTTGGCGAGGGTGATCCGCGCGGTGGAGGGACCGCTCGTGGGGGTGCGCGGCCAGCGCCCGGAGGAGATCTCCTACAACGGCGCCGCCAAATCGTTGCAGGAGGTGTGGCTGGCGCTGCGCGCCAATCTGCGCAAGGTCCTGGAGCACGTCACCGTGGCCGACGTCGCCGCCGGCAAGCTCCCCAAGGAGATCGTGGCGCTTTCGCGCCAGGAGGAAGCGTGGGTCACGCGGTAGCGGCCCGGTCGCTGCCGGGCCGGCCGCCACCGCTCGACAGCACCGACGGTCGTGCCTCCTGCAGGAGCGCCGCGCCGCAGCGCCAGCAGTAGGCCGCGCCCCGGCTGTGCACCGCGCCGCACGAGCGGCACTCGCCGTGGACCCCCTCCTCGGCTGCGCCCAACAGCCGTTCCACCTCGCCGAGCTCGCCGTCCGCGCGCTGCAGCTCGGCCGCCCGCACCGCCAGCACATCCAGGCGGTAGTGGTCGCGGATCGCCATCTCGTAGGTGAGCCCGCCGAGGTCCCACGTCAGCGCGGCCACGCGTTCGGCCAGCTCCACACGGCGCCGGCGCAGCTCCTGCAGCGATCCACCCTGCGGTTGTGTCACGGTTGTGTCACCAGCTCAGCCGCCCGTTTCGATCGGCTGCGTGCCGTTGGCGAGTTTGTTGATTTCTTCGCGATGCTTGCGGCCGGTGGTGGCGCCCAGTTTCTGCAGCGAGCTCGGTTTGGTGTGGACCGGCTGGGGCAGCGCGGCCGGTTTGCTTTCGATGCTCTTCGCTTCCCGTTCTTCGGCCGCCGGCGATTCGTGGGTCGCGGCCGGTTTGGCTCTGGTGTGCCCCGCGCCCGCCGGTTTGGCCTTGCCGTGCGCAGCGCCGGCCGCCGCGCCGGCCGCCGGCGCGTTCGACGCGGCGGTCGGGGCCGTCGCGGCCGCCGCCGGCAGGCCGTTTGGATATTCCACCCTCACCACCTGCTGGCGCGGCGCCGGGGCGGTGGGGCTTTTGAGCCAGTGGCCCACCAGCAGCCCGATCAACCCCGACGTCAGCAGCACCGACAGCAGCGCCAGCGCGCCGGAGTTGCGCGACAGCCACCCCCGCCCGCCCCGCGGCTGCGACGGCGAGGGCCCCGCGCTCACCGAGCCCGTCGCGGTGGCCGGCGCGAGCGAGTCCCCGGCGGGGAGACCGAGGCTCGGCGCCGCGTGCTCCGATTGGAGCACGTCGAGGAACGCGAACCTCACCGGCGAGCACGCGCGCCCGCAGGTCAGGCAGTACCGCTGCCCGGTGCGCACCTGCTCGCCGCAGTGCGGACAGGCCCCGCCGGTCCCCGCGGGCGGTATCGAGGTCGCGGTCACGCTCATCGACGCGCTCGCCGCCGGGCAGCCGGGGCGACAGTCAGCGCGACAGCCGATGCCGCCGGGGCCGCCGCCGCCGCCGGGGCCGCCGCCCCCGGGGCCGCCGCCGCCGCTGCTGCT
>WQXW01000303.1 GCA_009781575.1 Solirubrobacterales bacterium | reverse complement strand
CGGGGGTAATCTCGGCGGTTGCGATCGTGAGCAGTGGCATGAACGCGCTGCCGATCCCCAGGCCGAGCGCGAAGCTGGCGAGGAAGATCGTGGGGAAGAACGCGGTGGTGCGGCCGACGGTGCTGAACAGCAGCAGCCCGATCGTGGCGCTCGCCATGCCGCCGACCAGCACCTGGAGCGGGCCGAAGCGGCTCACCATGCGCGTGGTGATCCCCTGAGAGAGGATCGCCACGGTGATCGTCCAGGGCAGGAAGGCCGCGCCGGTCTGCAACGCGCTGTAGTGGCGCACGTGCTCGAGGTAGAGCGTGGCCAGAAAGAAGGTCGAGTACATCCCGGTGACGAGCAGGCCGCGGACGAGGTTGGCGTGCACCAGGCCGCGCACCCTGAGGATGCGCATCGGCATGATCGGGTGCGCCACGCGCAGCTCGGTGGCGAGGAACGCGGCCATCAGCGCGATCGACAGCCCGCCGAATCCCAGCACGTCGGCGGAGATCCAGCCATGCGCGGTGGCCTGCACGATCGCGTAGATCGCGCTCATCAGCGAGGAGGTGATGAACAGCGAGCCGACCCAGTCGACGCGCCGCTCGACCGTTCCCACCTGATCGGCGGGGATCAGCAGGCGGCCGAGCGCCAGCGCGGCCAGGCCGATGGGGAGGTTGACAAAGAAGATCCAGTGCCAGCTGAGCGTCTGGGTCAGCACTCCCCCGGCCAGCAGGCCGAGCGAGCCGCCGGCCACCGACACGAACACGTACGCGCTCATCGCGCGCGCCCGCTCGTGGGCCTCGGGAAACTCGGTGATGATGATCGCGAGGATCACCGAGGCCTGCGCGGCGGCGCCCACGCCCTGCAGGAACCGCGCGCCGATCAGCCAGCCCTGGCTGGGCGCGAGCCCGCACAGGAACGACGCCACGGTGAAGATGGCCACGCCCGTGAGGAACACGCGCCGGCGCCCGGCCAGGTCGCCGAGCCGCCCGGCCAGCAGCAGCAGGCTCCCGAAGGTGATGAGGAACGCGTTGACCACCCAGGTCAGGTTGGCCTGGTCGAAGTGGAGCTCGCGCTGGATCGAGGGCAGCGCGACGTTGACGATCGTGGTGTCCAGCACGATCATCAGCTGGGCCAGGCACACGACGGCGAGCATGGCCCATCGCGGGCGGTTGGAGGTGTGGGAGGCGGAGGAGGCGACTGATGCGAGGTTCATGGTGGATCCCAACTTGTCGAGGCGGTGGCTGTCGGCTAAACTGGAGGACACCTCCGTTACTAACCGGAGGAACCCTCCGAATGAACTATACGGAGGGACCCTCCGGTTGTCAAGGGGCCAATGAGCATGAGCACGACGACGACGACGACGACTGAGGCACCGACGAGCGCGATCGAGGCACCCACCCCGGCGCTGTTGAGGCGCCCCAAGCGCGCCGACGCGCGGCGCAACTACGAGAAGGTGTTGGCCGCCGCGCGCGAGGCGTTCGCCGAGGGCGGCGAGTCGACTGCGCTCGAGCAGATCGCGCGCCGCGCGGGCGTGGGGATCGGCACGCTGTATCGCCACTTCCCCACGCGCCAGGCGCTGCTGGAGGCGGTCTACCTCGAGGAGGTCGAGGAGGTGTGCCGCGCGGCGGAGCAGCTGCAGGGCGACGACCCCTGGACGGCGCTGGAGCGCTGGTTCGAGCGGTTCATCGCCTACATGGCGACCAAGCAGGCGCTGGCGGGCGAGCTGCTCAACTACCTCGAGCCCGACACGGAGCTCTTCAAGAGCTGCCGTGCCGCGCTGTTCGCCGCCGGCGAGCCGTTGCTCCAACGCGCCCAGGCCGCGGGCGTGGTGCGGGCGGACGTCACGATCGGGCAGGTCATGCAGATGGTGATCGCGATCGCCAAGACCGCCGGCAGCGAGCCCGGCCAGGTCGAGCACCTCGTGCGCATTGTGCTGGACGGTCTGCGCTACCGGCCGGACCCCCAGTGAAGCCGGCCGGACCCCTACTACAGCCGGCCGGACCCCCAGCACAGCCGGCCGGACCCCCAGTCACCGGGCTGAACGCGTAGAGTCGCGCGCGAGACTCGCATGCCAAGTGTCGCGCGCACGCTCGAACACCTGATCAGCTTCGCCCGCTTCGGCGCGCACCGGGGCGCGCGCGAACGCCAGGACGCGCAGACGATGCGCGAGCTCTCCCAGCGCCCGCTGCCGCTCGCCCGCGGCCTGCAGGTGCGCTGGCTCGGCACCGCGGGCTACAGCCTCACCTTCGAGGGCCGCACGCTGCTGATCGACCCCTACCTCACGCGTGTCCCGCTGGGCGCGGTGCTCAGACGCGCGCCGGTGCGCGCGGACGCCGCGCTTCACGCGCGGTACATCGATGCGGCGCCGGGCACGGTGGAGGGCATCCTCGTGGGGCACACCCACTTCGACCACGCGCTGGACGTGCCGGAGCTGACGCGTGCGCTGCAGACGCGCGCCTACGGGTCACGCAGCCTGAAGCGGCTGATGGCGCTGCACGGCCGGGGGGGCGACGCGGTCGAGGTCGAGCCGGCGCGGAGGTATGAGCTGGGACCGTTCCGCGTGCGCTTCGTGGGGAGCCTGCACTCGAAGCTGATCCTGGGCTACCGGGTGCCGTACGACGGCGAGATCTCCTGCGAACACCTCGACGCGCTCACCGCGCCCGCGTACCGGTGCGGTCAGGTGTATGGGATTCACGTCGAGGTGAACGGGGCCACGCTCTACCACCAGGGCAGCGCCAACCTGATCGACGAGCTCGTGCCCACGGGTGGCGTGGACATCTTCCTCGCGGGCATCGCCGGCCGGAGCTTCACTGACGATTACTGGCCCCGCGTGCTGCGCCGCCTGCAGCCCGCGGTGGTCGTGGCCAACCACTACGACGACTTCTTTCGCCCCCTCGGCGGCGCTGCCGGCTTCTCCACCAACGTGAACCTCACCGCGCTACCGGATGAGATCGCCACGGTGAGCCGCTCGATCGAGGTGGCCGCGATCGAGCCGCTGGGGGTGCGTGGGGGCTGAGACCCCGGTGGCGTGCACGCGCCGGTCGAGCGCCGAGCAGCGTCCGTTTGGTTTTTTGTTTTGCGGATTTGTTCCGCGCGGAAGGAATCCTCAAAACAAATCCCCCAACGGCGCCTCAGACAGGAGTGTTCGAGCGAGAGCCGGGGACTCGGCGACTTTGATCGATTTGATCGGACGCGCTATCGGT
>WQXW01000302.1 GCA_009781575.1 Solirubrobacterales bacterium | reverse complement strand
GTCTCCTTCGCCGAGTACATCCGCCAGGTGGTCGATCGGGATCTGGGGGAGGAGCCACAGGCGGACATCGCCGAGATCTTCGGCATCGGCGAATCGGGGCGCTCGGACATCTCCGGCAACGTGGACGAGTACCTGGGCGAATCGCTCTGGAAGGCACACCTGCGCGAGACCGGCCAACTGGATCGCGAGCGCTGAGCCTCTTCACAGACACCTCGGCGTTCTTTGCCGCGCTCGATCGCAGCGACCGTAACCACGCGCGCGTGGGAGAGCTGCTGACGGGTGCCGACAAGCTGGTGACAAGCGACCACGTACTCATGGAGTGCTGGCGACTCGCCAGGGACCAGCTTGGACGCTCGGTGGCCGAGCGGTTCTGGGGGTCGCTGCGCGGGGGGCTGGCGACCGTCGAGCAGGTTCTGCCGGGCGATCTCGAGCACGCCTGGCGGGTCGGCGAGCTCTTTCCAGATCACGATTTCTCGATGGTCGACCGCACGAGCTTCGCGGTCATGGAGCGCCTCGGTATCACCAGCGTGGCCACGTTCGACGACCGCTTCGCGATCTACCGGTACGGCCCCCGCCGCGAGCGCGCGTTCGAGGTGCGGCGCTGAAGGATCAGAGCGAGTGTTGTCACGCCCGCGCAAGGCGGGAGGGCTACCATGCGGCCTGTGGCCACCGTCGCGCACCCCCACATCGACGCGGCCGAGTACCTCGCGCTGCAGAGCGACGCAGGTTGGCGACTCGCGGCCGAGCTCATCGGCGGGGAGGCTGTGGTGATCCCGCCCTCAGGCGGTCACTCGGCCTCCGTTCAGGGCGAGCTGTTCTTTGCGCTGCGCTCTTGGCAGCAGCAGACGAGCGATCGCGGTCTGTTGTTGCAGGACGTGTTCGTGGCGTTGCCACACGGCGAGTATCTCGCGCCGGACATCGCGTGGTGGAGTGCGGAGCGTCGCCCACCGATGTCCGACGGCGCGCTGCACGGCGTTCCCGAGCTGGTGGTCGAGGTGCTCTCGCCGGCCACCCGCGCCAACGATCTCGGGATCAAGCGGGAGCTGTACCGCGACTCGGGCGTGCGGGAGCTGTGGCTGGTCGATCCCGCCGCGACCAGCGTCACGTGCGTACGTGAGGCGGCTGCCGGCGACGCGGCTCTCGGTGCAAACGACACGCTCACCAGCGAGCTGCTGGCAGGTTTCCGGCTCACCCTCAGTCACATCTTCTGAACGCGGCTCGGCGTCTTCCCCGCGCGCGCCGGCGTCGCCGTCACTGTGAGGCGGGCTCGGCGCTCGTCGCGCCCGCTCCGCCGCCCGGGGACGATCTCTGTTCCCCGATCCACGAGAGGATCGCACGGGAGTGGGTGAGCACCCTCGGCCATCGTTGTCCTTCCGTCGTGGGTTCGCGGCGTCAGCGCTCGGGGGGAGCGCCGCGCTCGAGGTCGCTGCGGCGTACAACGCCGAGCAGCTCGCCCTCCGGTGTGGTGAGGATGATCGTGTTGGTGCCGGCGCGCTGGAACCTCTCTGCCAGCTCGCCGAGGGGTGTGTGGGGGCGTGTGGTCGACGGCCCCGGCTCCATCAGCGTCTCGGCGGTGGCGTCGTCGGGGGCGTCCCGCACGCGCGAGCCGCGGATGCGGCCCAGCACCACGCGCCCCGCCAGGGCAAGGGCAAAGCCGTAGGGGCCCGCGTCGATCCGCTGTCTGATGTCCGCGGCGCGCTCGTCGAGCGCGCAGGTGACCACGTCGTTGCGAATGAGTGACAGCGCGGTCGGCACCCCGGCGGCGGTGCCGTCCATCGGCAGACCGTGGGCCATCCAGTCGACCTTGCTGAGCGCGTAGTCGTACACATCGAAGCCGCGCTCTCCGAGCAGCGCGGCCGCGCGCGGGCTCAGGTCACACAGCGCGTCCCAGCAGTACACGATCACCGCACGGCTCCGGTCGAGCTCCGCGGCGTGTTGCGCGTCGAGTGTCTTCAGCGGCATACTGACCGCGCCGGGCAGGTGAAGTTCGTCGTACTCCTCGCGCGGGAGCACCTCCACGAGTTGGGCGCCGCGCGCGAGCAGCTCCTGCACACCCGCGAGATCCACGGTGCGCGCCATCAGCGCTCCTCGCCACGGGATGGCCGGGGCATCGCAGGTAGGGTACAGGGCCCACGGCGCCCACCGCCGGCGGGAGTGGCGCGCGCCTGCCGATGTCGCGTCGCGAAGAGCTGGCCGCTGGTCATAAGATGGTCCCGTGCGCGTCGAGTTCCTGTACTGGGAGGGTTGTCCGTCACACCCCACCGCGCTCGCCGATCTGCGCACGGCGATGGAGGAGCTGGGGCTCGATCCCGCCTCGATCGAGGTGCGCGAGGTCGAGAGCGACGCCCAGGCCGGGCGGGAGCGGTTCGCCGGCTCGCCCACGATCAGGATCGACGGCGCGGACCTGCAGGCGCCCGGCGAGGGGGAGCCGTTCGGGCTGACCTGTCGCGTCTACCGTCGCCGCGACGGGCGGATCTCGCCCAACCCCGATCCCGCCGACCTGCGCGACGAGCTGCGACGGGCGATGACCGCCGCGGCCGCCCACAGGAGTTGACATGCCGGCGGTCGGCGAGCAGGCGCCGAGCTTTTCCCTCCCCGACACCGAGGGCGCCGTGCACGAGCCCGGCGGCGCGCCGGCGACGGTGGTGGTGTTCACCTGTAACCACTGCCCCTATGCGTTGGCCTGGCACGAGCGGCTCATGGGCGTGGCCCGCGACTTCGCCCACCGCGGGGTGCGCATGCTGGCGATCAACCCCAACGACGCGCAGCGCTATCCGCGCGATTCACCCCAGGTGATGGCCGCGCGCGTGCGCGAGGGCGACTTCGACGGCGTGCCCTACCTGCGCGATGAGAGCCAGGAGGTGGCACGCTCCTACGACGCCAAGACCACACCAGATGTGTTCCTGCTGGACGCCACTGGCACGCTGCGCTATCGGGGTGCGCCCGACGCCGACTACGACGACCCCGCTCTGGAAGCCGAGTTCGTGCGCGCCGCCCTGGAGGCCGTGCTCGGGGGCCGCGAGCCCGACCCCGCCGAAACCAAGCCGGTGGGGTGCTCGATCAAGTGGCGCGGGTGAATAGGGGGTGAATCGGGGGTGAATCCCTCCAGCGGGTGGCGACAGCGCAGTTGTTGATGAAGATCTCCCAATGGCGCGGCCCGGGAGCTGTCTCGGGGTCGGGCCGTGCGAGGAGCGAGCACCAACTCAGACAATAGT
>WQXW01000301.1 GCA_009781575.1 Solirubrobacterales bacterium | reverse complement strand
TCAAAACAAAACACCACGCTCCGCTGGCTGGACGGCCGCGCCCGACCACGGACCTGAGACCTGAGACCTGAGACCTGAGACGAAGGACGTATGTGCTGCGTATGATATCATACGCAGCGTATGGGAGTTCTGGTCCAGGTTCGGGACGTGCCGGAGGATGTGCATCGCACGCTGAAGTCGCGCGCGGCGGCCGCGGGTGTGTCGCTTTCGGAGTATGTGCGAGGCGAGCTGGCGCGCTCGGCGTCGCGCCCGACGCCCGCCGAGCTGTACGCGCGCATCCAGGCTCGCGGCCCGGTCGAGCTCGATGAGCCGAGCGAGCTCACCGTGCGCGCGATCCGCGAGCGCGGCGAGTGACGGTCCTCGACACCTCCGCGGCCGTCGACTATCTGCTCGGCGTGGGGGTCTCAGAGCAGGTGCAGAGGCTGATGGGCGAGGAGCGACTGCTCGCGGCGCCGGACCTGCTCGTGTTCGAGGTGCTCGCCGTGCTGCGGCGCGCCTGGCACCGCGGGGTGATCACCGGCGAGCGCGCAGCGGGCGCGGTGTCGGATCTGGGCGAGCTCCCGGTACAGCTGTTTCCCTCTCTACCGCTCCGTGAGCGGGCATGGGCGTTGCGGGCCAATCTCACCGCGGCCGACGCCCTGCTGGTCGCATTGGCCGAGAGCCTGGATGAGCCGTTGGCGACGAAGGACGAGGCCCTCGCGCACGAGGCCGCCAAGCACGCCTCGCTCGAGGTGGTGGCGCTGCGCGGGGCGCGGTCGCCGGAGACGCCCGACGGCTCGCCGCGCCAGGACGAGCAGCCCGCGTGAGCCGCCGCCGGCGCGCGCCGGTGCAACGGTCACGGGGGGGCAATTTGAGTGATCGCGGCCACCGCAAGTGTGCGGTCGGAGAGCGACGCGGAGGCGCGCCTGGCCGCGGTCACCTGGGCGCCGCCGCGCAGGTCCAGCTCGAGGTCGGCGAGCGTGGCCAGCGCGCGTGTCAGGCGCTCGGGGTCGGCGCGCTCCACCGCGGCCACCAACCGTTCGGACGCGCGCTTGGGCATACGCAGCGAGGCGGCGATCTGCCTGGTGCTCTCCCCCTTGCGCAGGCGCGCGGAGACCGCGAGGGCCTCCCGCATGCGGGACACGAGTGGGTAACTGAGCGAGCCGACGCGCTCGCCTTCGGCCTCCAGCGCGAGGTAGGCGCGCAGCGCACCGAGCCCATCACCCGCCACGAGCGCGTCGGCCAGCACGTAGGCGCGCATCTGCGCCGAGTGCGCGGCGCGCTGTTCGATCTGCTCCACTCCCACCGAAAGCGGGCCGGCGGGCCGCTCGCCGGCGGCCGGCCCCGCGCCGGCGCCGTCGGCCGCGGCCTGCCCCGCGACCGCGGCCTGCCCCGCGACCGCGCGCTGCCCCGCGACCGCGGACGGGCCCTCGCCGGCGAGTTCCAGCGCCAGCTTCTCGAGCTCGCGGAGCAGGCGCTGCTGGCGCTCGCCGACCTGCGCGACCAGGGCGCGCGCGGCGGCGGGGTCGAGCGCGAGGCTGAGGGTGGCGGCCTGGGCGCGCACCCAGCGGGCGAGCTCCCATGGCTTGACCGCGTCGTGGCTCACGATCTGGCCGCCCGCGCCCTTCACCGCCTTGTGCAGCGCGGGTGGGACCTTGGCGCGGTTGTCCTCGCGGGCGAACAGCGCGAGTGTGGTGTCGGGGGGGATCGCGCCCAGCGCGGGCTCGAGCGGGGCGAGCTCGTCCTTGCGCCAGCGCTCGACGCCGTCGACGATCAGCACGCGGCGGCCGACCGCGAGGGTCATCGTGGCGAGCGCGTCGGCGACCGCGGCGGGGGTGGCGCGCTCGCCGTCGAGCACCTCCACGCCGGCGGCGCCGCCTTCGCGCTCGGCCAGCGCGCGCAGCCGCGCGCGGCGCTCGGCGACCCCGCCGTGGTCGTCGCCGTGCACGAGGTAGAGCGCGCGCAGCTCGGCCATGGTGGCTCAGCGGGTGACCACGTTGACGAGCTTGCCGGGCACCACGACAGCCTTGACGATCTGCTTGCCGTCGAGGTGGGCCCGCACGTTGGGCGCGCCCAAGCAGAGCGCCTCGAGCTCCTCGGGGGGGGCGTCGGCGCGCGCGGTCACGCGGTCGCGCAGGCGGCCGTTGACCTGGCAGACCAGCTCGTACCGATCGCGCTCCAGCATCGCGGGGTCGGCCTGGGGCCAGGGCTCCTCCCACACGCGGCGCGCGGTGAGCCGCTCATACACCTCCGCGCTCAGGTGGGGGGCGAAGGGAAACAGCAGCGACGCGGCGGCGGCCAGCGCGAAGCGCTGTGTGGGCGCGCTGGCGGAGTCGCGCAGGCGCGAGCATTCGTTCAGCAGCTCCATCACCGCGGCGATCGCGGTGTTGAAGGTGAAGCGGCGCAGGTCGGTGGTGACCTTCTCGATCGTCCAGTGGGCCTTGCGCAGCAGCGTGAGGTCATCACCCTCGCCCGCCGGCGCGTCGGCGTCGGGGAGGGCCTCCTCCGGGCCGGCCTTTTCGGCGGCCTCCCCCGCGAGGCGCCACAGGCGGGAGAGAAAACGGTGAACTCCCTCGACGCCCTCATCGGACCAGTCGGCGTCCTGGTCGGGGGGGCCCATGAAGAGCACGTAACAGCGCGCGGTGTCGGCGCCGTACCGTTGCACGATCGAGGCGGGCGAGACCACGTTGCCGCGCGACTTGCTCATCTTGGCGCCGTCCTTGGTGACCATGCCCTGGGTGAAGAGCGCGGTGAACGGCTCCTGGAAGTGGAGGTGCCCGAGGTCGGCGAGCGCCTTGGTGAAGAAGCGCGCGTACATCAGGTGCAGGATCGCGTGCTCGACGCCGCCGATGTACTGGTGAACGGGCATCCACTCGCGCAGCGCGGCGGGGTCCCAGGCGGCGTGGTCGTTGGTGGGGTCGCAGTAGCGCAGGAAGTACCAGGAGGAGTCGACAAAGGTGTCCATCGTGTCGGTCTCGCGCCGCGCGCCTTCACCGCCACATGCGGGGCAGGTGGTGGTGAGCCACGCGGTCGCGCCCGCCAGGGGCGAGCGCCCCCGGGGGGCGTAGTCGTCGATGTCGGGCAACTCCACGGGGAGCTGTGCCTCGGGCACCGGCACGGTGCCGCACCGCTCGCAGTAGAGGATCGGGATGGGGCAGCCCCAGTAGCGCTGGCGCGAGATGAGCCAATCGCGCAGGCGGTAGTTGACCGAGGCGTGCCCCTTGCCCTCCTCGTCCAGCCACTGCACGATC
>WQXW01000300.1 GCA_009781575.1 Solirubrobacterales bacterium | reverse complement strand
TGAGATCTCGCTGCCCGCAATCACGAGCATCAGCGGCAGGCGCCGCCCGGTGGTTCGCCACCAGTTGTTCAGCAGCGTCTCCAGACCCGGCTGGCGTGCGGCGAGGAACTGGAACTCGTCGAGCACCACGGCGGTGCGCTCCGAGCCGGCGGCCCACTGCTCGACGGCGGCCAGCGCCGCCTCCCAGCTCGTGAGGGGTTGGGACGCGAGCAGCCGGTTGCCGCTGACCGCGGCCAGCTCCTCCGAGAAGGCGCGCAGCTGGCTCAGCTCGGTCGTGTCGGTGGCGCCAAAGAAGAACGCGCGCTTGCCGGCGGTGAACCGACCCAAAAGCTCCGTCTTGCCCACCCGCCGCCGTCCCCACAGCACGAACCAGCGGGCACCGTGGGCCGCCCACTGCTCCTCGAGAGCCGCCAGCTCGTCCGCGCGATCGAGAAATCGCATCGGACTTAGTATAGCTCACGATAGTCTATTGAAACATAGTCTTTTTCCTGCCGTACATGGCTGGCACACACCTGTCTGAGGCGCCGTTGGGGGATTCAAAAAGAGGATTCCTTCCGCGCGGAACCAATCCAAAAAACAAAACACGCAACGGCCGCGCCTCGGCGCTCGGTGGGGTCCCCTTCGCTCAGTAGGCGCCGCGCCGGAAGATCACCGCCGGCACCGTCTTCAAGAGAATCGCGAAGTCCAGCGCCAGCGACCAGCGCTCGAGGTAGATGAAGTCCAGCCGCACGAGGTCGTCGAAGTCGAGCTCCGCGCGCCCCGACACCTGCCAGAGGCCGGTCATGCCGGGCAGCACCATGTAGCGCTTGCGGTGCCACTCCTCCAGCAGCTCGTAGTCGCGCACCGGCAGCGGGCGGGGGCCCACCAGCGACATCTCGCCCCGCAGCACGTTCACCAGCTGCGGCAGCTCGTCCAGCGAGAAGCGCCGCAACACGCGGCCCACGGGGGTCAGCCGTGGATCGTGGCGGATCTTGAACAGCGCGCCGGAGGCCTCGTTGAGCGATTCCAGGTCCCCCTGGCGCTGGTCCGCGTCGGTGCGCATCGTGCGGAACTTCAAACACGCGAACGGCCGGTGGCCGATCCCGGGGCGCATCGAGCGGTAGATCACCGGCCCGCGCGAGCTCAGCCGCACCGCCAGGGCGATCACCACCAGCGCCGGGCTGAGCAGGATCAGCAGCCCCGCCGCGCCCACCAGGTCGAAGGAGCGCTTCAGCGCGAAGTCGATCCCCTCGAACACCGGCGGACCCAGCTCGAAGAGCGGCACCGACTCGCCCGGCACGAACTCCGCGCGGTGGATGAGGATCTCCATGGTCGACGGCGCGATGCGCACGCGTATGCCCCGGCGGTAGCAGCGGTCGACCAGCTCCAGGGCCTGATCCTGGGGGAAGTCGGGATCCGCGATGATCACCTCGTCGATCCGCTCGCCACCCAGCACGCGCTCGAGCTCCCCCAGCGTGCCCAGCGCGCGCAGCCCGTTGGGCTCCAGCGGGGTCGGCGAGAGGTAGCCCACCACGTGGATCGGCGTGGGCGCGCGCGAGCCCTGCTGGAGCGCGTGCGCCACATCCGCGACCTGCTCGCCCGCCCCCACGATCACCGCGCGCCGGTGGTATCCGGCGGCGCGCAACAGCGCGCCGGTGACCCGCTCGTACAGGTAGCGCCCGCTCGACACGTACAGCAGCGCGAACGCCAGCGAGCCGTAGAAGATGTAGTAGCTGGAGAACTCTTCGCCACTGACCAGCGCGAAGAGGATCGCCACCAGCGTGACCTGGAAGAGACACGCCACGATCCTCGTCAGGCCCGGGCGCTGGTTGCGCTCCGCATAGAGCCCCGAGCGCGCGAACAGCAGCGCGGTCACCAGGTACACGAACGCCAGGATGTGCCGCGTCTCGTTCATCGCGCGTTCGCTGAAGTTTGCTTCGCCCAGCACCGCCCCCTTCAGCACCAGCGCGGTGTAGATCGCCAGCGCCACGCCCGCGAAGTCCAGCGCCAGCAGCGACAGCACGCCCGCCGCGCGCCGCGCGGTCGAGATGCGCAACAGCAGCGACAGCACCGGCGGGCGCTTCTGGCGCACGTCGCGCTCGGGAGGGGCCTGCGCGGGGGCCTCCGGCGCGCGGGGGACCAGCTGGCGCGTGGGGACCTCCTCCGTGGCGGCCCGCTGGGCGGCGGGCCCCTGCTCGGGGGCCTGCTGGGTGGGCGCCTCCTGCCGCTGGACAACCTCCCGCGTGGGCGCCTGCTGGCGCGCTGCGTTCTGGGGCGGAAGCTCCTGCGTGGGAGCCTCCGGAGGAGGGGTTCCCGCGGGCTGCGGGGGCGCCGGCGGCGCGTGATGCAGCGCACGGGCTCCCTGGGACGGCGATCCCATCTCGCTCCACACAACGCTTCAGCCTCGCAGATGTAGCGGCGCGGGGCCGCTCGAAGCGTTGCAGCGCAGGCCTCAGCCCACCAGCACGTCGACGCCCGAGGCCTCGATCGTGCGGCGCAACCCCTCCTCGAGGCTGACCTGCGGCGACCAGCCCAGCAGCTCGCGCGCCAGCGTGATGTCGGGGCGGCGCTGCTGCGGGTCGTCCACCGGCAGCGCCTCGTGCACGATCTCCGAGGAGGAGCCGGTGACCTTCTTGACCACTTCGGCCAGTTCCAGCAGGGTGAACTCGTCGGGGTTGCCGATGTTCACGGGCTCGTGGTAGCCCGACTCCGCCAGCGCGATCAGCCCGCGGATCTCGTCGCTCACGTAGCAGAACGACCGCGTCTGCGCGCCGTCGCCGAACACCGTGATCGGGCGGTTGGCCAGCGCCTGGCGCAGGAACGTCGGGATCGCGCGGCCGTCGTGCGGGCGCATCTTCGGGCCGAAGGTATTGAATATGCGAACGATCGACGTGTCCACGCCCTGCTGGCGGTGGTAGGCCATCGTCAGCGCCTCCGCGTAACGCTTGGCCTCGTCGTACACGCCCCGCGGGCCGATCGGGTTGACGTGGCCCCAGTAGCTCTCCGGCTGGGGGTGCTCCTTGGGGTCGCCGTACACCTCGCTGGTGGACGCCAGCAGGAAGCGCGCGCGCTTGGCCTTGGCCAGCCCCAGCGTGTGGTGGGTCCCGTAGGAGCCCACCTTGAGCGTGTGCAGCGGCAGGCGCAGGTAGTCGATCGGCGACGCCGGCGAGGCCAGGTGGTAGACGTAGTCGATCGGCTCCTCCACGAAGTACGGCTCGATGATGTCGAGGTTCAGGTGCACGAACTCCGGCAC
>WQXW01000299.1 GCA_009781575.1 Solirubrobacterales bacterium | reverse complement strand
TACGGCTGCCGCCACTCGCTGATCGACGGGATCAACCGTGCCACCGACGTGCTGATCGGCGGCAAGGTCGCCGTGGTGTGCGGCTACGGCGATGTCGGCAAGGGCTGCTGCGAGTCGCTGCGCGGCCAGGGCGCGCGCGTGATCGTCACCGAGATCGACCCCATCTGCGCGCTCCAGGCCGCGATGGACGGCTACGAGGTCGACACGCTCGACGGCGCGGTCGCGCGCGGCGACATCTTCGTCACCGCCACCGGCAACCGCGACATCATCACCGCCGCGCACATGGCGCGCATGAAGCACCAGGCGATCGTGGGCAACATCGGCCACTTCGACAACGAGATCGACATGGCCGGGCTCGCGCGGGTGGCGGGCGTCGAGCGGGTGCCGATCAAGCCCCAGGTCGACGAGTGGCGCTTCCCCGACGGCCACGCGGTGATCGTGCTCTCCGAAGGGCGCCTGTTGAACCTCGGCAACGCCACCGGCCATCCCTCCTTCGTGATGAGCAACTCCTTCTCCAACCAGGTGATCGCCCAGATCGAGCTGTTCACCAAGAGCGAGCAGTACACGCTCGGGGTGCACGTGCTGCCCAAGCACCTCGACGAGCGCGTGGCGCGGTTGCACCTCGACGCGCTGGGGGTGCGGCTCACGGAGCTCACCGCCGAGCAGGCCGCCTACATCGGCGTGCCGGTCGACGGACCCTACAAGCCCGACCACTACCGCTACTGACCCCCCCGGGGCCGGGCGTTTGGTGTTTTGTTTTTTGGATTGGTTCCGCGCGGAAGGAATCCTCTTTTTGAATTCGCCAACGGCGCCTGTGGCGTGAGGCGCGCACGATGAGGGCGATGGTGCTGGCGGCCGGTCTGGGCACGCGCCTGCGCCCGCTGACCTACGAGATCACCAAGCCCATGGTGCCGGTGCTGGACCGGCCGGTGATGGCGCACATCCTCGACCTGCTCGAGCGCCACGGCTTCGAGGAGGTGATCGCCAACCTCCACTACTTCCCCGACTCGATCCGCGCCTACTTCGGCGAGCGCCTGCAATATCGCCACGAGCCCGAGCTGCTGGGCACCGCCGGTGGCGTGCGCGAATGCCGCCAGTTCTTCGGCTCCCACCCCTTTCTGGTGATCTCCGGCGACGCGCTCACCGACATCGACCTGGGCGCGCTGGTGGCCTCCCACCGCCGCGCCGGCGGCGTGGCCACGCTGGCGGTCAAGAAGGTGGCCAACACGCGCGAGTACGGCGTGGTGCTGCACGATCGCGAGGGCCGTGTGACCGGCTTTCAGGAGAAGCCCCCACCCGAGGAGGCGCTCTCCGACCTCGGCAACTGCGGGATCTACGTGTTCGAGCCCGCGATCTTCGAGCACTTTCCCCCGCGGCCCTTCGTCGACTGGGCCCAGGACGTCTTTCCCGTGCTCTTGGAGCGCGACGTGCCGTTTCACATCCACGAGGTGCGCGAGTACTGGAACGACGTCGGCTCCCTGGCGGAGCTGCGCCAGGGCACCTTCGACGCGCTCGCCGGCGAGCTGCGCCTGCCGGTGGCCGGCCGCGAGCTCTCCCCCGGCGTGATCGTCGCCGACGGGGTCGCCCTGCCGCCCGACGCCGAGCTCTCCGGGCCCGCGTGGGTGGGCGAGGGGGTCCACATCGGCGCGCGCGCGCGCGTGATGGGCCCGGCCGTGCTGGGCGACGGCGCGCGCGTGGGCGACGGCGCGCAGCTGCGCTCCACGATCCTCTTCCCCGGCACCCAGATCGCGCCCGGCGCGATCGTGATCGGCGCGATCGCCGGCCACGCCGGCATCCTGGCCAGCCTGCGCCGCCACTGAGGCGGGCGCCCGCCCCGGCGGTGCCGGTCCAGGAGCGGGCGTTGCGTTTTTTGTTTTGAGGATTGGTTCCGCGCGGAACGAATCCTCTTTTTGAATCCCCCAACGGCGCCTGCGACAGGTGTGTTCGAGGCCGGGCGCCGGCGCAAGGCTCGAGGCAGAGCGCAGCAGCCCTGGCCTGTGGACAGGGGCCCGCGCGCGTCGTACCATCGGGGGCCACCACAGAAGGGAGACGGCCATGGAGATCGAGGTCAAGGGCCGCAACGTTCCGGTCAGTGAGGCGATCCGCGCTCGCTTGGAGCGCCGTCTGGAGAAGGTCGCCCGGCAGGTGTCGCCGCTGGCGCGCGTGGAATTCGAGCTCTTCCAGGAGCGCAACCCCAGCGTGGCCGCCAGCGAGGTCGCCGAGGCCACGCTCCACCTCAAGGGGGTCACGCTGCGCGCGCGCGAGCGCTCGCCCGACATGCAACGCTCGGTCAACATGGTGGTCGACGAGCTCGCGCGCCAGGTCAAGCGCCACCGCGACAAGCGCCGCCACCGCCGGGAGCAGCGCGCCGCGGCGGGCGCCACCACCGGCGCCACCACCGGCGCCACCACGGGCGCGGCCGCGCGCGCGACGCCCGCTCCCCCGGCCGCGACGCCGGCGATCGAGCAGCCGCTACCCTGAGGGGGTGTCGGTCCTCGATCGCGCCCTCAACGTCGGTGAGGGCAAGAAGCGCAAGGAATACGAGAAGCGGGTCGCGCTGATCGGCGCGTTCGAGCCCGAGCTGGAGCTCGAAAGCGACGACGAGCTGCGCGCGCGGATGGGGGAGCTGCGCGAGCGCGCCGCCAACGGCCAGTCGCTGGACGAGCTCCTGCCGGAGTGCTTTGCGCTGGTGCGCGAGACCGGCCGGCGCACGCTCGGGATGCGTCACTTCGACGTGCAGCTGATCGGCGGCATGGCCCTGCACGACGGCCAGATCGCCGAGATGAAGACCGGCGAGGGCAAGACGCTCACCGCCACGCTCGCGGTGGCGCTCAACTCGCTCGCCCCCCGCGAGGGCGTGCCCGGCGAGCGCAAGGGCGTGCACTTGGTGACCGTCAACGACTACCTCGCGCGGCGCGACGCCGAATGGATGAGCCCGATCTACCGCGCGCTGGATGTGTCGGTGGGGGTGCTCGCCAACATGCAGCCCTACGAGGAGAAGCAGCACGCCTACTCCTGCGACGTGGTCTACGGCACCAACTCGGAGTTCGGCTTCGACTACCTGCGCGACAACATGGCAAAGGATCTGGCCGAAAAGGTGCAGCGTGGGCACCCGTTCGCGATCGTCGACGAGGTCGACAACATCCTGATCGACGAGGCGCGCACGCCCCTGATCATCTCCGGCGCGCCCGAACAGGCCGCCGACCTGTATGTCCGGTTCGCGCGCCTGGCGCC
>WQXW01000298.1 GCA_009781575.1 Solirubrobacterales bacterium | reverse complement strand
TGAGGGCCTGCTTGATCCTCGCGCGATTGAAGTGGCCGGCGTACGGTGGCTCAGACACGATCGAAGACCTCGCGTGCGAGGAACACTCCGTGCCGTGCAAACACCGCCGGTGTGTGGGCAAGCGTGTATGCGTCGAATGCGGGCCTCGTCGACACGAACCACCACGGCTCCACAAACCGCGCGGGCGCATCCACCCACTGGGGCGCGTGAATCGCCGCCTCCGACGCGAAGAGCTCGGCCGCACCCGCCAGGGCGGCGTCGAAACGCGGGTCGCCCGTCAGGGGCGGCTCCTCTGCGATCAGCGCCGCCTTGCCGGGCTCCGATGATGCTCTGAAATCGTCGGCGAATCCGAACAGCAGCCTCAGCGCGTCGCGCTCGCTCTGCTTTGGCGACCGTCGGTCTCCCGCGAAGTCCTCGCGCATCTGCTCAGCGATTTGGCGCAACGACGCCGCGCCACGGCGCACCCGCGGCACAGCGCTCAGTGCGAGATCGTGCTCACACGCGCCGAGCAGGCGCTCGAGCGTCGCGATACCCGGCGTCTTGGCGCCCGACTCATACGCGGCGACCGCCGGTTGGGTCGTTCGCCCGCGACGAGCCAACTCGGCCTGGCTGAGCCTCGCGTCTCCGCGAGCCCGCTTGATGAGGCCCGCCACGTCCATCCCAAATCCACTATATACGATTAGATATGGTCGAACAGGTGGTGGCGGCCGAGAGCCTGCCCTCGCGGGGCGCCACCGGGGGAGCCGCTGGCGCTCGCCACAGCGCGCGGGCGTGGGCTACCGTGCCGCCGAGCCCGCGCTCCCGCTCCCCGACCGCGAGCGTGGCGAGCCCGATTGAAGCGCCGCCCACGGGCTGTCGAGGATCTCCTCGAGCGTGCGCTCCGGTTCGCCGCGCATGCGCCGGTAGCGGTTCTGGGCGGCCAGCATCTCCTCGACGTCGTGCTCCTCGAGCGCCGCTTCGCGCTGGGGCGAGCGCGTGGGCCGCCAGTCGAGTATGTCCGCATTGCCCCGCCCTCGTTGCAGGCGCGAGGAGATCATCGCCCACGCGAGGAGGGTGAGCGGCAAAAAGATCCACATGCCAAAAAAGAAGAGCGTCTCGGGGAGGCTCACCTCACACCCCTCACCGTCAGGCTCCCGCGGGCGCCGGCCGAGGAGGTGCCTTGGCGCGCGGCGCGCGGCCTCGCACCGGCGCGCGCTCCCGCTCGCCGCCGCTCTCCCGCTCGACGCCCGTCGGGTGCCGGGCGCCCAGGCGCGTGTCGTGGTCGAGCGCGTCGATCGCCTCCTGGAGCGCGCTCAGGCGGCGCAGCAGCTCGGCCCTGACATCCTCCAGGTCCTCCACGCTCAGCAGCCGGGGCGCCCGGGCGGCGTACGGAGCGGGGCGCGGCTCGGGCGCGAGCGTGGGAAACCTCGCGCCGAGCTCCGCCAGCGCCTGCTCGAGCGCGGTGATCTGCGTGCACACCAGGCGGCGGCGCCTGTCGGGGTCGGCGACGGGCTCCGAGTCGGCGGAGGGCTCCCCGGGCTCGCTCACGTACAGCGCGGCGGCGACCTCGCGGGGATCGATCCCCACCGTGTGCGCTTCCAGGGCGGCGATCGCCGCGATCTCCGCGGCGGGCGACGGGGCGGGCGAGGCGGCGGCGACGAAGGTCCCGGTGCCCTGGCGCCGCTCGATCAGGCCCTCGTGCTCGAGCCGCTGCATCACCGCGCGCACCGTGTTGACGTTGACCGACAGCGAGTCGGCCAGCTCGCGCATACCGGGCAGCCGCGCCCCGGGGGGGTATCGGCGGTCGTGGATGCGCGAGCGGATGGCCCACGCGAGCTGCACGCCGAGCGGCACCTCCGCGCGGCGATCCAGCGCGAAGTCCAGCGGTGCGGCGTCGTCGGCGGCGGCACTGGCCACAGCCACAGGGTAGCGCCGCCAGCGACCGGACAGCCTGTGTGCCAGTGAACTAGTACTCTATATCCCCATGCGCGCGCTCGGCGAGGCGGTGGCTCCCGCGAGGTCGCTCCTGGAGGAGATCGGCGACATGACGGTGCTGACCGGCAGGACGATCTCCTCGGCGCTGCGACCGCCGTACCCATACGGCGAGGAGCTCGTCGCGCAGTTCCTCTTCGCGGTGCGCCTGGTGTGGCTGCCGCTGTTCATCACCACCCTGGCGATCAGCTACGGCGCGCCGGGGTTGCAGGCGTCCAACTTCCTCACACTCTTCGGCGCGCTGGATCGGCTGGGCGGCTTCTTCGTGCTGGCCGCGATCCGCGAAATCGGCCCGCTGATCACCTCGATCGTGCTGGCCGGCGTGGCGGGCACCGCGATCACCGCCGACCTCGGCGCGCGCAAGATCCGCGAGGAGCTCGACGCGTTGCAGGTGCTGGGCGTGGACCCGGTCAAGAACCTCGTGGTGCCCCGCTTTCTGGCGCTCATACTGGTGACCGGCCTCTTTGACATCTACGCGCTGCTGTTCGGCCTCTTCGGCGGCATCCTCGCGGCGGTGGTCAACGGCCAGCGGCTCGGCCCCTTCTGGGCCACCTTCTTCGCCAACACCACCACCGTCGACCTGTGGGGCTCGCTGCTCAAGACGATGCTGTTCGGCGCGATCATCGCGATCGTGTGCTGTTACAAGGGCATGACCGCCTCGGGCGGCGCGGAGGGCGTGGGCCGCGCGGTCAACCAGGCGGTGGTGATCTCCTTCCTGGGCATCGGCTCGTTCAACTACGTGTTCACCCAGCTGCTGCTGGCCACCCACCCCAACATCCTGGTGATCAAGTGATCGCGCTGGTGATCGAGTGATCGCGCTGGTGATCGAGTGATCGGGGCGCTGGCCGGTGAGTGGGTGGGCTCGGTGGGCGAGATCGGGCGCTTCATGGTGGACGTGGTGCGCGAGGTGCTCACCCTGCGCGTGCTGCGCTTCTTCGGCGAGTCGCTGCGCCAGGCGGGGATCCTGATCATGGGCTCCACCGCGGTGATCTGGGGGCTGGTGTTCATCAGCGGCCTCGGCCCGTGTGGGATCGAGGCGGCGTACTTCACCCAGTCGACCGGCGCGCCGTCCTACGCGGGCGTGTTCTCCGCGTGGTGCAACCTGCGCGAGGTGATCCCCTACACCTTCGGCTACATGATGGCCGCCAAGGTGGGCACCGGCATCGTGGCCGAGCTGGGCGCGATGCGCATCTCCGAGGAGATCGACGCACTCGAGGTGATGGGCGTGGAGTCGATGGTGTTCCTGTGCGCCACGCGCCTGCTGGCG